>DAOQGS010000481.1:0-3196 GCA_035338675.1 Cellvibrionaceae bacterium | reverse complement strand
CTTTACCCGCTAGGGCGGCAGTCAATTTAAAGTCTGGCGCTTTATCGCCCACTTGTAACGCCGCTTGCGCAGGCAAACTGCTCAATGCCGCCAACGCCAGGCCTATTTGTACTAGTCGCATAAATATTCTCTCGTGAAATGATCAAATCAATAAAAGGTGTGTCTGCACAGGGGCGAACACCAATGTAACCAAACGCGCTAAAGTGCCGATAAATAATCAGCCAAGCTGTTAATTTCCTGGTCGGTTAAGAGTTTGGCTGCGGCACTCATAGCCCCATCCGGGCTATTTTTGCGCTCGCCGCTGCGCCAGTCCGATAATTGTTTGTGCAAGTAGGCCCTATCTTGGCCACCAATAATGGGCACTAACGGCTGCGCCGCCAAACCTTTGCCTCCCTCCCCGTGGCACCTGGCACAGGCCGCAAGTCCGCGCTTATCATCACCGCGTTTAAATAAACTTTCGGCGGCAGGGTTTGACGCGGCGGCTTTGCCCTGCATTTTAGGCAACGAAGAATAATAACCTAGAATATTGCGGGCATCCGCATCATCAACTGAGCGCGCCATGATGGACATAATATCGCTATGGCGCTGGTCGCTGCGAAAATCCTTTATTTGCTTCCACAAATAAGCCGCATTTTGGCCGGCCAATTTGGGAAATACCCCTAAAGAACCCGCCGTGTTACTCTGGCCATTACCATCAAGGCCGTGGCATTCGGCACAACGATTTTCTTCAGCAAGTATTTTGCCTGCGCGGCTATCGGCTTGCCATGTTTCCTCTTGGCTGGATGTAGTCTTTTGAGTGGATGAGCCTGCGGCGGCTGCATCAATTGCATATAGGGCTAAAAAAACAATCCCGTGGGATACCCCACGGCTTAATAGTGCTGGCACCCTTAATCCTTTTTATAAAATGCGTGGCATGACTTACAAGCCCGCGACAATTCGGTAGCCAGATTATTGGCCTCTTCAAATCTTTTAGCCCCCACATCGACAATTATCTGCAGGCTTAAATCTTTACTTTTTTTAGATAGGTTAGTGGCGTCGGTGGCACCGGGTTTTTTGGCAAAATGCTGCTCAACCACGGCAAACATCTCCGATAGGTCTTTAGCGTCTGACGCCGAGCCTTTGCCGTTTTCCAGCGCGATATTGGAAGATAAACTCTTGTTGGTATCTTCGATATTCTGCATTAAATCCGTATCTATCTCAGCCTCAGCTGCATGCACGGAGGTTACGTATAAAGATAAAAGGATAATTAGGGTGGTGCTCAAGCGGTACATATTAGAACGAAGCTCGCAGAAAAAATGCGGGCATCCCTGCCCGGGAACAATTAAGCCAAAATATCTTTAATCACCTTGCCGTATACAACAGTTGGCCGCTCTGAACGACCGTTATTTAAGAAGGTTGTTTTAAGGTGGTTAAGGCCGAGCAATTGCAATACCGTGGCATGTAAATCATAGGTATCCACAGCTGTCTCTTTGTCGGCAACCTGCAAACCAATTTCATCAGTAGCGCCGTAAGTGAAGCCAGCCTTCAGGCCGCCACCTGCCAACCATTGGGTGTAACCCCAGGCATTGTGGTCGCGGCCTGTTCCGCTCTCACCCCAAGAGGTGCGGCCAAATTCGGAAGTCCACACCACCAAAGTTGATTCCAATAAACCGCGCGACTGTAAATCCGCTAACAAACCGGCAATGGGTTTATCCACCATTTTTGCCATGGTGCTGTGGTTTTTCTCCAAGCTATCGTGGGCATCCCAACTGGTAATTTCGGTTTCGCCTTCTGGCTCACCGGTAACTACCTGGATAAAACGCACGCCGCGTTCAACTAAACGGCGGGCACGCAATAATGTATTGCCATAACCTGCTGTGTGCGAATCATTCAGGCCGTATAACTCTTTAGTCGCAGCGGTTTCCTTAGAAATATCCACCGCTTCAGGCGCGGCAATCTGCATGCGATCAGCCAATTCATAAGAGCGCAAGCGCGCTTTTAATTCGGAGTCTGACGGGTAGCGGTCGCCATTTTTCTCATTGAGTTTTTTCAATAAACCGAGGGCGTTACGCTGTTGATCTGAAGTGCGCAGATCAGGGCGATCCAAATAATAAATTGGCGACGGGCCGGGGCGGAAGGCAGTGCCTTGGTACACAGCCGGTAAAAAGCCTGAGTTCCAGTTTACAGAACCGGCGCGAGGCTCAGACTTACCGTTGTACAACACCACATAGGGCGGCAAATCAGGATTAGCAGAACCTAATGCGTAAGAAATCCAAGCACCTAAAGAAGGACGACCAGGGTTAAGATCACCGGTATTGAGTTTTAAAATCGAAATATCGTGGGTGGCACCCACGGTCATGCTGGATTTAATGAAGGTAAGTTTATCCGCATGCTGAGCGATATTGGGCACTAGGTTAGAAAACCAAGCGCCGCTTTCACCGTATTGTTTCCAGGTGCGATCTTTGGACACAAAAAGTTTGCCCACGCCACCTTGGGTACTGGTTTTAATACCTTTTAAGAAAGAAGGCGGCACTTCAGTACCCGCCAACTTCACCAGTTCTGGCTTGTAATCAAATAGATCCAAGGTGCTAGGCGCGCCGTTTTGATGCAGCCAAATCACCGATTTAATTTTCGCAGGGAAATGGGGCGCTTTAGGTGCTAAAGGGTCGATAAGATCCTCTGCAAAAGCAGCACCTACAGTGCCGAGGCCAGGGACAAATCCACTTAACGCAGCGCCGCCTAAGCCTAAACCGGAGTTAATTAAAAAATCGCGTCTAAATTTGTTTTCCATAGTCTTAATCTCGTATTAGTAAATGGGGTTTAAAAGCGGTAGGCAAATTCGTTGGAATTGGCAACCGTATGCACTAGGTCAACAAACGCAGCAGCTTTGACCGGCGAGAGTTTCAGGCCTTCTTTCACTCCCGTGGGAACCGCCACTTCAAATTTATCCGTCCAGGCTTTAGCTTCAATAGTTTTTTCCTGTTTCTTCCAAAAATCTTTGAGCAAAGACTTTTCTGAAGAGGTTGCCTTGCGGGCAAATAATATTTCGTACAAACGGTTAATCGCATCGCTCTCGTTGGTGCCTACATCATCCAAAATGCGACCCGCTAAGGCCTGGGACCAGCCCACTACCACATCACTATTAAATAAAGTGAGGGCTTGCAGCGCCGTGGTGGAAACCTCGCGCTTGTGGTGCGGATGGGATGGATCGGCCGGG
>DAOQGS010000480.1:0-3198 GCA_035338675.1 Cellvibrionaceae bacterium | reverse complement strand
AATCCCGTCACGCCCACCCGGCGGATTGCGTCGTCGCTGGGGTATAAAAAGGTTTTAATATCGTTAAGGTTTACGCCATCGTGCACTACATCGCTGATTCGATAGCCACACATTTGAAATTCTTCCAGCCAACTGCGATCCAAATAAGGGTTATCTCGGCGGCTGGCAGGGCCGCCGTATTCAAACTGGGAATTCTCCCCCCAAATAATTAATGGAATTTGATACTGCACCGCTACGCGAATGGGTGCGGTAAAAATTCCTATGTGCTCTGGCCAGCAGCAGTCACCTAATTTAAAAAAGCCGATGCGCTGCAGCTGCGCATAGGATTTACGGTTATGGGAGACCTGAATTAAATCAAAACCCTGCTCGCGCAGAAAATCTAAATTCTGCCGCCCCACTACAGTCAATTCACAGGGCGTGAAGGTCACGCACAGCGGGTTCATGCCGTAGGTTTCTTTTAGGGTAATGGCTTGATAACAGGAATCTTTGCCGCCGCTGACGGGAATAATACAGTCATACCAACTGCCATCACTGCGGTAGCGATTTAAAATCGATTCAAATTCTTGACGCCGGGCGGGCCAATCAATGGCACTGTGTTTTCGCTTAGCGGAACGACAAGCGTCACAAACCCCATCCTCAAACACCTGCTCAGGCCGAGTGGAGGGCATAATACATTCACTACAATAAAGCATGGTGCAACCGCCTGACAAAAAATTGACAAATATTCCTTAATAGGCGAAAGAGCAAGACAAGTGCCAGGGCGAAGCGGGCCGCAGGTGGATAGCCGAAGGCAGCCTGGCCTTATCTCCAGACTTTAACTGCCCCGGTCTTAATTATTGCTGGCGGTAAAGGGTAAGGACTTAAATAAGTTGTCCAAATATTTGCCTGAGCCACTCATACCGTTAAGAATTGATTCCATGGCACGAAACTGCCTACTCATGCGTGTTTCAAAAGCCGTAATGCGGCGGTCTAAATCTTTTTGATCGTCTTTAAAGGAATCCAATTGAGTATTTAATTCCGTTTTGCGGTTGTCAATTAGCCCCTTACTTAATAGGAATTTATCCACCAAAGACGTTAACTCCCCACCAAAGCCTTTGGTGTAGGTTACTGTCGCACTGGTGGCATTTTCACCCACAATTAAATTTAAGCCTTCCGATTTTTCTCCCAAGTCAGGCCGCAATACATTGGCAAACCCAAATGCCGCTTTACCATCAATAGTGCCTGCCACATCAATACCTGTGGTGCCCTTGGCAACACTCAAACCCAAATCCGCTGCGGTATCGGCGTGCACTTCGGTCAGCTCGACGGTGGAATTTGAACCGTAACGGGCAGAGGTAAGCTTAATGGCCCCACCCGACATATCAGCGGTGAGTGTAATTCCCGCCGCCAGCAATTTCGCATCTGAATTAATAGATGTTTGCAGCTGGCTAATCAGTGCATTGCTGTCGGTATAATTCTTATCGGCAGGCAAGGTAATGGAATTGGATTCAACACCATTGACTTTTATTTTGAACTGATAGGTTTTGCCGGTGGAATCCAAAGGAAAACTGCCAGCCAATGCCGCCCCGGTATAAAAACCCTGTTTGGGTGGAGTGGTGACCACTACATTATAGGAACCGGGCGTGGTTTGTTTCCCAAACGAATTCACTGTGATGGCGCTATTAGTGCTGCGCGTATCCGGCGCAAATAAACGCTGTACATCGTCAAAATTATTCTCAAAGGCTTTTTTAAAGTCAGTCTCATTAATTTTTAACGAGCCATCTGTAATTTCGGTGCGAATTCCCACATTAGTAAGCGCGGTCATATCGGCGCCACTTAAACCGGGAATCGCTTGAGCAATTAACGATTTAACACTGGTGAGTACTGATTTACCCAAGGAATCCCCTGCAAGCGAGCCGTACTTTTGTTTTTCTTGGTCATAGGCAAAGGCTGGTTTAACCGCCGTGAGGAAGGTGTTATAAGCATCCACAAAGGCGCGCACTTTTTCCTCTGCAAAGGCTTTGTCGTCACTGATGGTGACAGAAACTACTTTGCCTGGATCGGCCTTACTCAACTGAAACGTAAAACCTTCTACAACATCGTCAATTTTATTTTTATCGCGCGTCAGGCTTAAACCATTCACCGTAAAAGCGGCATCCTGGCCTTTTTGGTCTTCCCCTAATTGTTTGGTGGTTTCGTCAAAAACGAAGCGCGATAAACCTGTGTTGTCTGTATTTGACGGAGCACCACCATCTTCACTCACGGCAATTCTTAATTGATTGTTCTGCCCGGACGCCGCCGTAAGGGCTAAGCGATAGCCAGTGCCATCTTTTACCACTGACGCCTGCACACCAAAAGCGGCTTTATTAATCGCATCGCGCAGGCCTTGTAATGTATTGTTGGAGCTATCGATGGTGACGCTGGTGCCGGTTTTTGTACCATCCAAGGTGAAATTGGTGGAACTTGAATCCCAGCTACCCAATTCAAAGGTGAGCGTACCTGTGCCCACAGCATCGGAGAGTGAGGAAAATTTGCTGCTGGAAAGTGACTGGGATTTAGCAATCTGAGTGACATCAAATGCATAGGTGCCTGAGGCAACTTTGGTATCCAGTTTTACGGGTGTAAATGCTTCGCTGGGTGTATAGCTAGCACTTTTACTGAAAAATCCCTCTTTATCAGTAAGCGCAGTGGCGGCGGTTTTTAAAGCCGTCAGGGAACTCGAAATTAAACCGAAGTCAGAAATTTGTGTTTCCGCTTTAAGTTTTTTAGCGTCGATACGCGCTTGAGGGCCAGCTTTTTCAATTTCTTTCAGCTGTTTAATGATGTTGGCGGAATCCACACCGGACCCTGCCCCCAGTGATTTGACAATATTGTTGTCAATCATAAAACCCTCGCATAACCGCCGACAGCATGCAGGTGAGTATCCTGCGCCACAAACGATTTAATCTGAAAAACAAGCTTCCACAGGAAGCGGATCAAGCGACATCAACTCCTTCTCAAATGACTTTCACACACAAGCAGCCATGCGACTAAACACAACAGGCACCAACAGCGCAATTATCCAGCGCGGCTATTAACCTGGCATAAAAAGCCGCCGAATTAATAATACGCCGTTGACACGCAACCTGCACCGGCAACCCATTGCCGCCCCACGGCAAGCATTTGCCGTATAAGCCCGGGCTTTGTCTATTTATCGGCCAATAATGGCCGATATTTAGC
>DAOQGS010000479.1:0-3199 GCA_035338675.1 Cellvibrionaceae bacterium | reverse complement strand
CAAGCTCCAGTTCATCCAGTTCAAGCTCTAGCTCGTCAAGTTCTAGCTCCAGCTCTTCCAGCTCAAGTTCTAGCTCATCCTCCAGTTCCAGCGGCTTTGTGTTTAGTGGCAGCTTCACACCCTTAACCAATCAGGGGCCAGAGGCGCGTGTTACCTCGGAGACCATCACCATTACTGGCGTGAATGCGTTGACTAGCCTGAGATTCACGGGGGATGCCAATGCTGAATTTTCATTGAATGGCGGACCCTTCTCTAAGGAGTCCGATGTAACCCTCAAGCCTGGCAGCCACACGCTTACCGCACGGCTAGTCACCAGTGGTAGCGGTAGCACCCCGGTATCCGCCAGTTTCACTATTGGCAGCCAAACCCTAGCCTTTACGGCCACCACCCGCGCGGATGTCATTGCGCCCACAGGCACCATTAGCTTTCCGCCCAAGATCAGCCTAACCGAAGGTGCCACCGTGATCATGCGTGGCACGGTTAAAGACGAAGCCAACGGCAGTGGCGTAAAAAGCGTAAAAATAAATAATCAAACCGCAACCTTCGACGCCGACAAAGGCACCTGGGAATTAAAAGCCGCCACACTAACCCCCGGTTCACAAGTTTTAACGCTGAATGTAGAAGATGGCGCTGGCAATAGTAGCCGTGCCGCAAGCGTGAATATTATGCAAGGTGATACCAATATTACGTTCCCCGAGCGCAGCGGTGTGGATTTTGTGGGGCCGCAAACCGTGGCTTGGGATAATTTAGATGGACGCAATCGCGCACTGGTAATGGATGTGGATGCAAAAGCATTAATTGCGGTGGATTTGAATACTGGCAAACGAGAAGTGTTAAGTGATAACACCACCCAACCAGAAATTCCCTTTATTTATGAAGGTAAAGGCTATAACGCAGGTTCGATTGTTTTAGATCGGAAAGCTGGGAAGGTTTATGCGGGATTGTCGATAGATGTTGATAATTTAGAAAGCACGTTGGATCACTCAATAATTGGAGTCGATGTGAAGACGGGAGGGCGGTCTTTTGTTTCTAGTAATGTTTCATACGAGACTGCAGAGATAGTTCTAGAGAATACGAGTGCGGAATATAGAATATTTTCGGGCGACTCTAAGCAAGATTATATTAATGTCTGGGATTTGAATAGAAATGAGGCGTCAAACTACAGCTCCTCTTCTTTAGGTATTCCTAACAGCATTAATCCATTTAACAACGTCGGAAGTATTGCAATAGATTCTCCTCGCAAACGCCTCCTGGTTACGAGTTTAAGTGGCGATCAATTTGTTTTCTCTGTAGATATTGCCTCGCCAGTGAGTGCGTCGGCTGAGACCAAGGGAGCTAGGTCTATCTTTTCCGATGCATCTGTCCCAAATAACGAAAATCAATTCACCCAAAACGATAATTATGTTTTAACTTCCATTAGAGTTGATGCAGATAGAAGTCGTGCATTAATGGTGGATCGTTTAAAGCCTGCTATTTTTGAATTAGCGTTAAGCGACGATAAGACCAAAGACGGTGCGCGAAGTGTTTTTTCCGATAATGCTACAGCCAATAAACTCACCAACCCGTATGGCTTACATATTGAATCGGGTATGCCGTATGCGCTTTTAGTAGATAAGGGTACAAAAGCGTTAATGGCTGTGGATTTGTTAAGCGGTGAGCGTGTATTTATTTCCAAAACCTCTGTGAATTAATTTGTGGGCAGTTATCAGGATTATATTAGGAGGTGGTTATGGGTAATGATTTTTCTAAATTAACAATGGGTGTTGCGGGTGTGAATTTGCAGTGCCACCCACAAGAACTGATGCGATTGAGTATGGCTCCTTTGGTAGAAGAGCCGCTGGACTCGGTAAGCGCTTACGGTTATCAGTTGTGGTTGACGGGTTATAGCGACATGGTAGTGAGAAAGGAGCGGAGTTCTGCATTCGGTATGGGAAGGCAGTTAACGCAAGATTTACGATCTTTAAAGGCCAATCCTCGAATGCTATCAAACCATAAACTAAAGGACAGTGTAGACACTTGGAGTAGCAGTGGCATGTTTTATCGCATGGACTACAAAGTCTGTAACGGCCAGATTTTTATTTTTAATATTCAACCCTTAGATCATATCCAAAAATCAAGAGATCTATTAGAAAAACCTAGTCTTTACAGGGTGGCTAAAAATAGTGAAGGTGGTTGGCAAATTAAAGGCAAAGTGGATGTGGCTGAGGCGGGTTACGGTGCGGTAAATGGACAGTCAAATAATTTAGCCAAGGCGACATGGCTGATGGGGGCACATTTAGAATTTGAATTTGGGGATCAGGTGAAAGAGTTCACCTTGTTTCACAATCCAAGTGTCGGTGGGCCGGGCGATACTTGGGAATCTTTTCGCGATAAATTAGGTATCACCACACCAGTAACTAAAGTTTTTGCAGATAAATTGCTGGCTGCTCAGCAGGCTAATCATACCATTAAGTGGGTTGCGCATAGCCAGGGAGGGGTAATTTTTGCGGAGGCCGTGCGCACTATTCTTAAAAAGAATAAAAAACAAACAGGTATTTTGGGTAAGCAGTCGATAGCTTTGCACGGTAATGCTAATAATAATTTCCGCTCAAGTTTCTTATTTGATAAAGCCGGTATTGAAGTGATCGCCAGTCGAGCAAACACCTATGATTTGGTGTATGTGTTTGCAGGGTTTAACACGCTTAATCCGTGGAGAGTGATAGGTGCCGCAGTTTACTGGCGGCATGTATTTTCTGGCTCAGTTAATCAAAGCACTCATACAATGCAGCATAAAGACTATGATGCATGGAACAGGGAAATGACTTTTGGGGCTGGGCGAGGCCGTAGCCCTATTCAGAAAGGCTTTCATGCAGTCGATCAGTTGGGGCGTAAAGCGATTAAGGCGATACCTAACTACTTGAAATAAACACTATGAAAAAACTTATTTTTTGGGTCTCTTTTTTTATGACATTTCTAACATCGCTAATGGCTGGCGCGAAAGAGCCTGTAATGTTCGAGCGAGTAATTCATTTGCCGGACACTGAAATACGTTTTAGTATGACTGAAGATTTTTCTAAAGATATGCCTGCGGCACCTTTTGTTGAAAAAGTAACGGCACATATGTTGGGTGAGCTAAAGATGCCTGGGGATCGTTTTGTAATTGGCCGTCGCTGGTGGGATCTGAAACCTCAGGGTTTTTTTAAAAAAAATTGGGGAAGTA
>DAOQGS010000478.1:0-3203 GCA_035338675.1 Cellvibrionaceae bacterium | reverse complement strand
TTTTGCTTTGAAGCTATTTTGGTTGAAATTTGGCGATCTTGAAGCTATTTTTAAGGCCAAATACTTCCACCGGTGCTTGGGGCATGGGGCTGGCAAATAAAGGAAGGAGCTTTAAGCGCTGGGCGGCCCCCAGCCAGTCCAGGGTTAACTCATGGGAGACTTCCGCGTCGAGGCGAAATAACAGGTCGCGAATCAAGGCATACATGGCGAGGCTCCTGGGCAAAAGGCGGCGATATTAGCCTAAAGCGACCGGCGCAGCCACTTAAGTCCCGCCCCAAGCGCACCGCTCGCTTGGAACTAATACAAGGTTTTAACTTGACGCAGATCAAACCTTCCTGTAATTTCAGCAAATACTGAAATTACAGGAATTAAGAAATGGTCACTGGCCTCACCCCTATGATTCAGTCCTGTGTGCTGCACTTTGGTGAGATGGGCAGCCGCTGGGGCATCAACCGCACCGTGGGACAGATGTACGCCCTATTTGTGCTTACCCAGCAGCCCCTCTGTGCCGACCAAATTGCCGATAGCCTGGGCTTTTCCCGCTCCAACGTCAGCATGGGCATTAAGGAATTATTGTCCTGGGAACTCATTAAATTGCAGCACTTGCCCGGCGAGCGCCGAGAGTTTTACAGCGCACCGGGGGATGTGTGGGATATAGCTAAAACCCTCATTGAGCAACGGCGCAAACGGGAAATCGACCCAACCCTTTCTACCCTGCGCAATTTATTGCTGGAAGCGCCCGCCAACGAAACTGAGGCCTACGCCCAACAGCGCATGCGGGATATGCATGAATTAATTGAAATGCTCACCATCTGGACCACGGAGATTCAACGCATGGACGCGGCCAGCCTAAATAAGCTGTCTAAATTAGGCAGCAACATAGGCAAGGTATTAGATATGAAGGACAAAATATTTGGACGCTCGTGACGAAACCGGCCGATAGGCAATTGAGCGTTTGGCTCGTCGCCGTTTAAACCCCAGAAAATAAATACATTTGCTGTGGGCACAACGGCTCAAGCGCGTAATAAATAGTGCTGTAACCCCTTTGTTGTACTTGAGGAGACTGCCATGTTATTAGATACCCTTTTATTGGATACCCTCGTATTATCGCGGATGCAGTTTGCCGCTAATATTTCCTTTCATATTTTATTCCCCAGCATCACCATCGCGCTCGGCTGGTTTCTGTTTTATTTTAAGTGGCAATACGGCCGCAGCCAGGATGAAGTCTGGATGCGCATTTACCGCTTTTGGGTAAAAATATTTGCCTTAACGTTTGCGCTCGGCGTGGTGAGTGGCATCACCATGAGTTTTCAATTTGGCACCAACTGGCCGGGGTTTATGCAAAAGGTCGGCAATATTGCAGGCCCCCTACTCGGTTATGAAGTGCTCACGGCGTTTTTTTTAGAAGCCACATTTTTAGGCATTATGTTGTTTGGCATTGGCCGAGTGTCCAACCGCTTACATACCCTGGCGACATTTTTAGTGGCCTTTGGCACAAGCCTATCCGCCTTTTGGATTATTGCGCTGAATTCATGGATGCAAACGCCCGCAGGGTTCGAGATGCGTGACGGCGTTGCCCACCCGGTGGATTGGTGGGCGATTATTTTTAACCCCTCCATGCCCTATCGATTAGCCCATATGCTCACAGCTTCGGGCCTGACTGCCGGTTTTTTAATTGCCGGGGTGTGCGCCTACCGCATTTTAAAAGGCGACCCTAAACCTGCCCCCCGCAAAGCACTAAAAATTGCCGTATTTGCCAATAGTGTACTGATTATTCTGCAAATATTTTTGGGGGATTTACACGGCCTAAATACCCTGCAGCATCAACCCGCCAAAATTGCCGCTATGGAGGGGATATGGCAGACAGAACGAGGCGCGCCCTTGTTGTTATTTGCCATTCCAGATGCAGCCAGCCAAAGTAATTTATTTGCAGTGGAAATACCTAAAGCCGCGAGCCTCATTTTAACCCACGACCGCAATGGCGAATTAAAGGGCTTAAATGAATTTACCGGCCATACGCCGCCGGTAAAACCGTTATTTTTTGGCTTTCGCATCATGGTGGGGGTTGGGGTATTAATGTTGGCTGTGGCTTGGGTCAGTAGTTTTTACCTCTGGCGCCGCTGTGAATTACCCGTTTGGCTGTTAAAAGTGAGTGTTACCATGACCTTCTCTGGCTGGATCGCTACCTTGGCAGGCTGGTATGTAACCGAAATAGGCCGCCAACCTTATTTAGTCACCGGGGTATTAAAAACTGCAGATGCCGTAACTCAGGTAGCCTCCGACAATGTAGCGCTCTCTTTGGCGATTTATCTCAGCCTCTACGGCGCGCTTTTATTTGCCTATGTGCGTACTATTTTTGTTATGGCCCGCAAAGCGGTGTTGGTGGATGCGCCACAACAACTCACAACGCTGCAGGAGCAATTGCTTGCTAACCCCAAATTAAAATTGGAGCAAAGCCTATGAGCGATCTAATGCAACTTCACGGCGCCGCCTATTGGCTTCCCATTATTTTTAGCGGCCTGATGGTACTCGCGTTTTTTATTTATGGGATTTTGGATGGCTATGATTTAGGAGTTGGTATTTTATTGCCGGCGGATAATGAAGGCGAGCGGGATATTATGATTGCCTCGATTGGGCCATTTTGGGATGCCAATGAAACCTGGCTGGTATTGGGCGTAGGCATTATGTTAATCGCCTTTCCCGCAGCCCACAGTGTGGTGTTATTTCATTTGTATCTGCCGGTAACCATTATGTTGGCGGGGTTAATCCTGCGCGGCGTGGCCTTTGACTTTCGCGCCAAAGCACCGGAGGATCATAAAACCCTGTGGGATCGCGCCTTTAAACTCGGCTCGATTTTAGCCACGCTTGCCCAAGGATATATGTTGGGTATTTATGTAATGGGGTTTGAGCAGAGCATATTGGCCTATTTATTTGCCTGTTTAAGCGCTATTTGTGTCACTGCCGGTTATAGTTTTATCGGTGGCGCTTGGTTAATTATGAAAACGGAAGGCGCCCTGCAACAGCGCGCCATCCGCTGGACGCGCGGGTGCGGTTATTTAACGGCGCTGGGCATTGTATTAGTGAGTATCGTCAACCCGCTGATAAGCCCCACAATCTTTGCAAAGTGGTTTAGCGGCTCGGCCTGGTTTTTATTATTGTTAATCCCTGCTCTGTGCGCCGGTTTATTTTTAGCTCTCATGAGG
>DAOQGS010000477.1:0-3204 GCA_035338675.1 Cellvibrionaceae bacterium | reverse complement strand
GCCAGCAGTTCATCGCTGGGACGCACACGCCAGGCATCGCCCAAGCTCACATCGCCCTGCACCCGCGGCAGTTGATAATCGACCACTACCTTACAGGCTCCAGGTGTATGCCGCTGTAAACACTGTTTAAGCTCATCCCCCTGCAGAGAGGCTACAGTGCTGGGGCGCAGCCGCAAGCGCAATGCACTCACCTTGGTTTCACGGGCCTCAGCGAGCGGAAAAACCGCATCTGCGCGCATTTTTAAGCCGCCACTAAAATCATCGTGGCTCACCTGCCCCTCGATTACGAGCAGGGCATCTTTTACTAATTTATCGCGATGGGCCGAATAAATATCGGCGAACACGGCCACCTCCAAACGCCCGGTGCGATCATCCAGGGTCACAAAACCCATGTTGTCGCCTTTTTTGGTTTTCATCACGCGAAACGCCACCACTAAACCTGCTACCGTTTGTTTGGCTTTTTCAGGTTTTAAATGGGATAGGCGGCTGGATATCAAATGCGTTAATTCCTGCTCGTATTCATCAATGGGGTGCCCGGTTAAATAAAGCCCCAAGGTATCGCGCTCGCCATTTAAACGCTCTTTAATACTCCAGCGCTTTTGCTGCGCATAATCAGCGTACACATCCACATTGCCCGGCGAGACGGTTTCCACTTGGCCGAATAAATCCATCATGCCGGCATTTTTATTAGCATGGTGTTGTTCAGCCGTTTTCACCGCTTCTGATAAGGCCGCCCACAAAACTGCGCGGTCATAATCCACATCCACCTGTGGCCCAATGGTATCCAGCGCACCGCTGCGCACCAAAGCCTCCAACGCACGCTTATTGACTTTACGCACATCCACCCGCGCGCAAAAATCAAATAAATTTAAAAATGGGCCATCCTTTCGTGCCGCAATAATATTATCCACCGGGCCTTCACCCAAACCCTTAATGGCACCCAAACCATAAATAATGTTGTCGCGCTCATCCACCGTAAAATGAAACTCACCGCGATTAACATCCGGTGGCAACAGGGCAATTCCCATTGCGCGCACTTCTTCAATAAAAGTCACCACCTTATCGGTTTTATCCATATCCGATGACATGGTAGCGGCCATAAACTGCGATGGATAATGGGCCTTTAACCAAGCCGTTTGATAAGACACCAGCGCGTAGGCTGCCGAGTGGGATTTATTAAATCCGTACCCTGCAAATTTCTCCACCAAGTCAAAAATACGGATGGCCAATTCAGGATCAATACCTTTATTTTTCGCGCCGTCCTGAAACACTTCCCGCTGCTTCGCCATTTCTTCAGGCTTTTTCTTACCCATGGCTCGGCGCAATAAATCCGCGCCGCCAAGCGTGTAGCCAGCCAATACCTGGGCAATCTGCATGACCTGTTCTTGGTACACAATTACGCCATAAGTGGGTTCAAGAATAGGTTTTAACGACTCGTGTTGATATTTAGCATCTGGGTAGGCAACCTTAGCGCGACCGTGTTTGCGGTTAATAAAGTCATCCACCATGCCCGACTGCAAAGGGCCTGGGCGAAAAAGTGCCACCAATGCGATTAGGTCTTCGATGTTATCCGGCTGTAAACGCTTAATTAAATCTTTCATGCCGCGGGATTCCAACTGGAATACCGCAGTTGTTTCAGCTTTTTTTAATAAATTATAGGTGGCAACATCATCGAGCGGTAATAGGCTGATATCCAAAGGTTCAAGCCCTTGCTGCAAACGCCTTTTATCGATCATCTTTTTTGCCCAATCGATAATTGTAAGCGTGCGCAAACCCAGAAAGTCGAATTTAACTAGGCCCGCCTCTTCAACATCACCTTTGTCATATTGAGTCACCAAGCCAGAACCGGTTTCGTCACAATACAATGGTGCAAAATCGGTTAATTTAGTCGGTGCAATTACAACTCCCCCGGCGTGTTTGCCGACGTTGCGCGTCAAGCCTTCAAGCTGCAGAGCCATATCCCATATTTCTTGGGCATCCGAATCCCCGGCTAAAAAATCCCGCAGAATTTCTTCCTGCTCATAGGCCGCTTTTAAAGTCATGCCAGGGTCAGCGGGGATCATTTTGGATAACTTATCCGCCAAGCCATATGATTTCCCCTGCACCCGCGCCACATCGCGCACCACCGCTTTAGCTGCCATGGTTCCAAAGGTAATAATTTGTGAGACGGCATCGCGCCCATAGTTATCAGCCACATAACCAATAACGGCATCGCGATTATCCATACAGAAATCGATATCAAAATCCGGCATGGATACGCGCTCAGGATTTAAAAAGCGCTCGAACAGCAAATCGTACTGCAATGGATCGAGGTCAGTAATATCCAGCGCATAGGCTACTAAGGAACCAGCCCCCGAGCCACGGCCAGGGCCGACAGGAATATCGTGGCGTTTAGCCCAGCCGATAAAATCCATTACAATCAAAAAGTAACCGGCAAATCCCATCTGCGTAATAATATCGAGCTCGAAATTAATACGCTCATCATAGGGTTTTCTTCGCTGTGCAAAATCAACAGCACTCACATCAAACAACTTTGCTAAGCGCTTATCGAGTCCCTTGCGCGTAATATCAGCAAAAAATTCGTTCTCCGTCATTCCCTCCGGTATCGGGTACTCAGGCAAAAAATACTTACCCAACTGGATATTTAAACTACAACGTTTGGCGATTTCGACACTATTACTCACAGCATCCGGCAAATCGCTAAAAAGCTCCACCATTTCAGCTGGTGATTTTAAATACTGCGCATCGGTAAAAATACGCTCTCTGCGCGGATCGGTGAGCGTACGCCCTTCGGTAATACACACACGGGCTTCATGAATTTCAAATTGCGATTGAGCCAGAAAACGTACGTCGTTGGTTGCCACAAGCGGTATTTCAAATTGATCAGCCAAGGGCACAACTTGATGGATATAGGTTTCTTCTCCAGGGCGTTGGGTACGGGTAATTTCAATATAAAACCGCTGCGGAAAGATATTTTTCAGCGTCTGTATTTTTTCAGTAGCCAAATCCAATCGCCCGGATAAAATTGCCTGCCCCACCTCCCCCAAACGTCCACCAGAAAGGGCTATTACCCCCTCGCTATGCTCTCTAATCCAATCCATTTGGATCAATGTCCCGCCTATTATCTGCCCGTGCAGATAACCTTTTGAAATAACCTCAATGATATTTTTATATCCAATCGAATCCATCGCAATAAGTGTAATG
>DAOQGS010000476.1:0-3214 GCA_035338675.1 Cellvibrionaceae bacterium | reverse complement strand
CGCGCGGCAGCTTAGTGCCGCACCTGCAGCTGCACCTGTGGTTTTGGGTCAGCTTGACAGCCGTTAATGGCATAGTGCTGGCGCTTATGGCCTATTTGCGCCAGCAGCTGGCGAGCGCGCGGCAGCTAAGCGCCCAGTTAACTGAGGTGAATCAATGGCACCAGGTATTGTTGGAATCCCACACGGTCAGCAGCCTGGGGGAGCGTTTTCTCACTCAGTTGGCAGCCAGCGCAGAGCCTTTGCCAGGCCCTTTGCTGCTGGCGCTCAAAGGCTTATCCCCGGCGGCGCAGGGCCCCTATTGCCTGTGGGGGCCTTGGCAGTTGGAGCAGTTGGCGGGGGTGGAGGCGGCTGAAGCGGAGCGCCGCGCCCTCGGGCCGGGCACCGGCTGTTACGAGCGCTGGCAGGATCTGGTGTTGCCTATACTGGGGCGCAAAAGCGCTTACGGGGCGCTGGTGCTGCCGTTTGCCGTGCCCGCCGCCACCCGCCGCCACTGGCAGCTGCTGTGCCACCAGCTGGGCGGGTTTTATGATCGCCGCCTGGCCCGTCAAAAAGAGCTGCTAGCCAGTGCCGCTTTGGAACAGGAGCGTACCAGTAAAGCGATTATCGCTGCCGTATCCCACGACTTTCGCACGCCCCTGGCCACCATCATCGGCGCCTCGTCGTCGCTCTTGGCACAGGAGCTTAAGCTGACTCAGGATCAGCAGCAGGCTCAGGTGCAGCGTATTTATCAGCAGGCTCAGCACTTGGCGCGGGTCAGCCAGAACCTGCTGCAGTTGGCCCGCCTGGGGTCGGATGTGGCTATTGCGCGCGCCTGGGAAGACCCCGCCGAGATGCTCGGCAGCTTGCTGGCCCAATTGCCTTTTCGCGCCCAGGTGCAGGTGCAGCTGCCCGAGGCGGCGCCGTGGGTGTGGTGCAATAGTGTGTTGATCAACCAGGCCCTCGCGAACCTACTGGAGAATGCCCACCAGTACGGGCCCAAGGATGCGCCTATTCAGTTGCGGGGGCGCCTGCAGGCAGGTTTATGGCTGTGGCAGGTGCAGGATGGCGGCACCGGGCTTAGTGCCGAGCAGGCCAAGGCGCGCCAGCGCGCGTTTGAGCGCGGTGAGGAGGCGGCCCACCCCAGCGGTGTGGGCTTGGGGTTGGCTCTGTGTGAGGCCATAGCCCGCGCCCATCAGGGGGCGCTCAGCTTCAACCCGCAGCCTTCGAGCACCTGGCAGCTGCAGATTCCCCAACCTC
Organism: Cellvibrionaceae bacterium; assembly: GCA_035338675.1. Classification (GTDB taxonomy): domain Bacteria; phylum Pseudomonadota; class Gammaproteobacteria; order Pseudomonadales; family Cellvibrionaceae; genus CAMCXE01. The sequence goes on along the minus strand of DAOQGS010000476.1, from coordinate 1,978 downwards.
CGCAGCCAGCGGCGTAAGCCTCCGATGAGCGCTGATATTTTATTGATTGAGGATGACGACGACCTACGCCACACCCTGCAGTCGGCCCTGGTCTTAGAAGGTTATGGGGTGACCAGCGCCGTATCCCTAAGCGAGGCGCGGGCACTGCTCAAACACCGGCCCAGCCACCTGCCGCCCTGGGACGTGTGGCTGCTGGATTTAAATCTGCCCGACGGCCAGGGCCAGGAGCTGCTGGCCCTGTTGCCAAGCAGCGGCAGCACCGCCTGTATTGTGATTACCGCCCAGTCCGATGAAGCCCGTGTGGCGCAGCTGTTGGATGCGGGGGCCGATGGTTATTTGGTGAAGCCCTTTGGAGTGCTCGAACTCTTCGCGCGGATTCGCTTGGCCCTGCGTCAGCGCGGCAACCAGAATCGGGCGGCGCCTAAGCGCTATAAACACCAAGAGCTGGAGGTGGATCTGCTCTCCCATCGGGTGAGCCTCAACGGCTTGCCCTGCCACCTGACCCCCAAGGAGTTTGCCCTGCTCAGTTGTTTAATCGCCCGGGCCGGCCAGCTGGTGTCCCAGCGTCAATTGCTCGCCCAGGTGTGGGGGGCAGAAGCCCTGGAGCACAGCCATTACCTGCGCCTGTACATGGGCCAGCTGCGGCAGAAGTTGGGCGATAACGCTCTAGCACCGCGCTGGATTTTTACCGAAACAGGGTTGGGCTATCGGCTGGCGGCCAATGAGTTGGCCTGAGCACGGTCGGCTCTTAGGTTAGAGCCAATCCATACACTTTCCTAACACACAGCTCGCCATACTGATCCTGCACTCAATGCCTCCCGTGCTTGCGAGGCATATCGTTTATTTCTGTGGGAGTTTTAATCGTGAGCCCGAATCCTTCTGATCCTAATGCTTCAGCCCATCGCCAGAGCCTGGCCGCCTTGAGCCTCGGCGCCCTCGGCGTGGTGTATGGCGATATAGGCACCAGTCCTTTATATACCATCAAAGAACTCTTCGCCCCCGGCCATGGGGTGGCCGTAAATGCCCCGGATGTAATCGGGGCAATCTCCGCCATCGTCTGGCTGCTGATTGTGGTGGTGAGTTTTAAATATGCCTTGATCGTGCTGCGTGCAGGCAACCAGGGGGAGGGAGGCGCCCTGGCGCTGACTGCTCTGGCCAGCAATGCCACGGCGCATAAACCCCGTTTAAAAGCCCTTATTTTGATGCTAGGGCTGTTTGGCGCCACCCTGTTTTATGGCGATAGCCTGATTACCCCAGCTATTTCAGTGCTGGGTGCGGTGGAGGGGCTGGAGATTATTACCCCCTCCCTAGAGCCGGTGGTAATTCCCGCCGCCCTGGTGATTTTGGGCGGTTTATTCGCCCTGCAGCGCCAGGGCACCCAGGTGGTGGGGCGCCTATTCGGGCCGGTGGTGCTGATGTGGTTTTTACTCCTGGCAGGCTCTGGCCTTTGGCACATCCTGCAGTACCCGGACATTTTGCAGGCCCTTAACCCCCTGCATGCGGTGCAATTTGTAAGCCGCCAGGGCGCCCATTTGCTGGTGCCCTTAGGGGCCATTGTGCTCGCCGTTACTGGCGCGGAGGCCCTCTACGCCGACATGGGCCATTTCGGCCCCAAGCCCATCCGCTGGGCCTGGACCTTTGTGGTGCTCCCGGCGCTGGCCATCAACTATATGGGGCAGGGCGCCCTGCTGCTGCAGAACCCGGCCGCCGTGAACAACCCGTTTTACAACCTGTTTAGCGCCCAATTGCTCTGGCCCGTGTTGGGCCTTGCCACCCTGGCGGCCATTATTGCCTCCCAAGCGGTGATCTCCGGCGCCTTTTCCATGACCCGCCAAGCGGTGCAGCTGGGCTTTTTACCGCGTATGCGCTGCCTGCATACCTCGGCGGCGGAATCCGGACAGATTTTTATGCCGGCGGTGAATGTAATGTTGCTGCTCGGTGTGGTGGCGGCGGTGTTGATATTCGGCAGCTCCTCCGC
>DAOQGS010000475.1:0-3228 GCA_035338675.1 Cellvibrionaceae bacterium | reverse complement strand
CACCCGCTGCCATGATGGGGGTGCCGGTGGGGGCGGAATAGTCCACGCCTTTGTGTGCACGAATTTTGTTCAAAATAGGGTGCATGCGCCCTAAGCTGAAGCCGGAGCTAATGCGCGCGAATTCAACCGGTGTGCGTAAAAACCCCTTCCGCAAGGCCTTGCCATCATCGCTGTAAAACTGGCCCTGACCGTCTTTATCCAGGTAGCGAACCGCCTTGTATACCTTGCCTTCATTGATAAATTCCGCCGCTAGCAACTGCTCGCCACCAACCTTTTTGCCGTCTAAATAGGCTTCTTCGTAGAGGATTTTGAAGCTATCGCCCGGCTGCAGGTCCAGCGCAAAGTCGATATCGAAGGCGAACACATTGGCCATGTCGTAAATCAGTTTGTCGCTGATCTGCGCAGTCTTGGCGGCGCCGTATAAAGAACTCTGGATAACAGCGCTGGCGACCTTGGTTTGAATATCCGGTTTACGCTTGCTTTCGCTGTAAACAAACTTTTCCCCTTGGCGGGTGAATGTGCGGGTTTCCAGCAGATTGGGCTGGTAGTCCACGCGGGTAAGTGTACCTTGCGGGTCAACCGTAAAGGTCAGCCTATGGCCTGGGTGCATTTGCTTGAGGGTTTTGGATTCTTTGCAGCTGTCCAGCACTTCGGCGAGTTTTTTGTTATCTAGACCTGCGCGCTGAAAAATACTAGAGAGGTTGTCGCCCTTGCCCACTACTTCGTGTTTTACCAAGGGGTCTTGAGCTGCTTCGCTCGGCTGCGGGGTAGTATCGAATTCGTAGAAGGAGAGGGGGTTGGACTTGGGGATCAGGGTTGCAAGTGGGTTGAGTAGCTCGTCAGATTCAGACAGCATCTGGCCCTCTAGGGGTGTATTCACACTCGGGCGCTCTTCACTGCTAGAAGCTTGGGTTTCGGCGGTAGTGTCGGTGGACGCTGGTGCATTAATCAATGTGACCAGGCCTGCCACTAAGCCGCTGGCGATCAACAGATGCCAGCGAGGAAAGGCCTCGCGGTCACTGTTCTGTAACTTGAGCCATATAGTTTTGATTATTTTCATTGTTAGGACGTAGCTGTTGGCACGGGTGGATTTATAGCAGAAAATTTCTAGGGAAGCACCCTTCAGACTTAAAATGCATGAAATTTATTGGAATAAGCTCAGGCAAAAAAGTGCGGATCAACCGTTCAGGGTTTGAGCCATCTGAGCATCTTCTGTATGGTGTCGCGTTTTAAAAAAGTTCACTTCAGCGAGACCAAACATGAGTGTCGACCCGACTTTGCTTGATGACCTGCAAAAACGCGGCCTAATTGCCCAGATGACGGGCGACCAACAACTAAAAGAATTTTTACAATCCCCTCGCACCCTCTACGCAGGCTTTGACCCCACCGCAGACAGCCTGCACATCGGCAGTCTCGTACCCTTGCTTGCGCTCAAGCGTTTTCAACTGGCAGGCCACAAGCCCATCGCTTTGGTGGGGGGCGCCACCGGCCTGATCGGCGACCCGAGCTTTAAAGCCCAGGAGCGTAAACTCAATACCCCTGATGTGGTTGCCCAGTGGGTGCAGCGCCTAAAAGATCAGGTCAGCCAGTTTATCGATTTTAACGACTCTCCCAGCGGCGCTCAGGTGGTAAACAACCTAGACTGGGTGGGCAACCTCAATGTATTGGATTTTCTGCGGGACGTGGGCAAACACTTCTCGGTCAATAACATGATTAACAAGGAGTCGGTTAAGCAGCGGCTGGATCGGGAGGGGGAGGGTATCTCCTTTACCGAATTCACCTATATGCTGCTGCAGTCCTTCGACTTTGCGCAGCTGTACAAAACCTTTGGCTGCACGCTGCAAATTGGCGGCTCTGATCAGTGGGGCAATATTACCGGCGGGGTGGATCTCACCCGCCGCCTGCATGGCGGCCAGGTATTCGGCATGACCCTACCCCTGGTCACCAAGGCCGACGGCACCAAATTTGGCAAAACGGAAAGTGGCACCGTGTGGCTCTCTGCCGCCAAAACCTCCCCCTATGCTTTTTACCAGTTTTGGTTGGCCACGGCGGACGCTGATGTCTATAAGTTCCTGAAGTATTTTACTTTTTTAAGTGTGGATGAAATTGATGCCCTAGAGCAGCGCGATCGCGAAAGCGGTGCCAAGCCTCAGGCCCAGGCTGTCCTCGCCCGTGAAGTTACCCAGCTTGTGCACGGCGAAAAGGGCCTGCAGGCGGCCATGCGGATCACTGAAGCCTTGTTTTGTGGTGAGCTCAGCGCATTGACCGCCGAGGATTTTACCCAGCTTGCCTTGGACGGCCTGCCTGCCAGTGAGTTGAAAAGTGAAGCCCTGGCCGCTCAGTCCCTCGCGCAGATTTTGACTGAAGCCGGGGCCGTGCAAAGCGGCAAACAAGTAAAAGATGCACTTAGCAGCGGCTCGCTGCTGGTGAACGGAACAGCCCTAGATGCGGCTGCGCTCATGGATACCAGCCAGGTGTTCTCGCCTGATAAATCGGTGCATGGAAAATACTTTTTGGTAAAGATAGGCAAAAAAAAGCATCATCTCTTTTTTATTGCCTAAAACCCGTATTGTCAGTTTGACTTCCGCCGGAATCGCTAGCTACTATCCATCCTGGCGCCAGTCTTCACGGGGCTTCCCCCGTGCTGGCACGAAATTTATATGAATAATAATTGGGGCTGAATAATGACTCATTCGGAAAAAACCAAGGCGCGCAACACACATACACCAGCATTTAAAAAATCACTGTTGGCTATGTGCGTGGTTGCGGCCGTTCAACAGAACGCTGTTTATGCAGCAGAACCCACCGCCGAGACAGAAGAAATTGTTGTAACGGGTATGCGGGAGAGCTTAAACAGCGCCCAGGACATTAAAAAATCCGCCGATACATTTGTGGACGCCATTTCAGCCAAAGACATTGGCGCCCTACCTGATAAAAGTGTCACCGAGGCCCTGCAGCGCGTACCAGGTGTAACCGTTTCAAAATATGCGGCGCCGGTTGACCCTGACCACTTCTCTGCTGAAGGTAGTGGCGTGGTGATCCGCGGTTTGGGGCAAACCCGATCAGAGTTTAACGGCCGGGATACCTTTACCGCTAACTCAGGTTCGGGTTTGAGCTTTCAAGATGTGTCCCCTGAATTGATGGGGGCTGTGAAAGTTTATAAGAACCAAACAGCGGACATGATCGAGGGGGGTATTTCCGGTACGGTCAACCTCAATACTCGCAAGC
>DAOQGS010000474.1:0-3234 GCA_035338675.1 Cellvibrionaceae bacterium | reverse complement strand
TTTCGCGACCGCGCCACCCAATGCCTGGACCACACGGGCCTGGTATTGGCCCTGGTGGAACTGCTGCAGCAGAGCGTGCGGCCGCGCCTGCCGTTTGTGGTCTTGGAACTGGTGGCCAGCCCCCAGGCGGGTCTATTCACCAGCCAACCCCTGCCCCACGAGGTGCAGGTGGAGTTTGCCGAGCGCTTAAAGCGTTACACCAAGGACGATATAGGCGTGGTGGCGCGCTGGCGCGGCCCCTGTTTTATTGTGCTTGGCACCACCACCAAAGAACACCTGATGGTGCGGCTGGACCTGCTGCGGGCCGCCCTGCGCATCAACCCCTTAAGCTATGAAGATGAGCCCGTGTACACGGATCTCATCATCGCAAGCGGTGTACTCAACGAACTGGAGCACGCCTTCGATCAACTCCTCAATGCCTGGTGGCGCTTGCATTGGCGCAAGCGAACCGGTTTGGTGGGGGTTAAACCGCCCAAGGGCGCCCAGCCGGGGGCTTAAGTTCTGGGGTTAAACCCGATTGCCGTGTTTAGATTCCACCCCGACAGGCTCCACAGGCTAAAAATAACCCTCGCGTTTTTTCTTTTCCATGGAGCCTACCTGGTCTTTATCCAGCATACGGCCCTCCCGCTCGCTGGTTTTACTCAGCAGTAATTCCTGAATAATTCCCGCCACATCCTGGGCCTGGCTCAGCACCGCGCCGGTTTGCGGGTAGCAGCCGAGGGTGCGGCAGCGCACCTGGCGCAAGGCGATGGAGGCGCGCTCGCGGGGGCTTAGGTAGGGCAACATGCGCTCGTCATCGAGAATGAATACCTGCCCGGACTCATCGCTGCGCCAGGTGGTGCGCGGCTGGGCGAAGTAGAGGGAGACCAGGTCGATGCCCTCGCGCAGTATGTACAGCCAGATATCCAGCTCCGTCCAGTTCGAGAGGGGGAACACCCGCAGGCTCTCACCCGGATTCAGCTGGGTGTTGTAGATGCCCCACAGCTCCGGCCGCTGGTTTTTCGGGTCCCAGTTTTGATAGGCATCCCGCACGGAAAACACCCGCTCCTTGGCGCGGGATTTTTCTTCATCCCGGCGGGCGCCGCCGAGGGCCGCATCGAACCTATGCTGGGCCATGGCCTGTTTGAGGGCTTGGGTTTTCATCTGATCGTTGTAGCGCACCGAACCGGACTCAATGGGGTGCACCCCCTGGGCCAGGGCCTCGCGGTTGACGTGCACCAAGAGCTTAAGCCCCCAGCGCGCCACCAGCTCATCGCGAAAGCGCGCCATCTCGGCAAATTCCCAGGTGGTGTCGATGTGCAGCAGGGTAAACGGCACCGGCCCGGGCCAAAACGCCTTGCGGGCCAGGTGCAGCATCACCGTGGAGTCCTTGCCGATGGAGTAGAACATACAGGGCTTGCTAAAACTCGCCGCCACTTCCCGCAGTATGCCGATGGCCTCGGCCTCCAGGGCCTGCAAATGGCTTAGGGCGTGCACGGCGAGGCCTTCAGCTGCTGAGTATTAGGTGCCGGTTGCCATTGACCCCGGTAGTACCGCTGGATGCTCAGTTGCTCTGTGTCCCATTGGAACAGATAGAGCCAATCCTGGTTGATCAGGTCGGCGATGTTGGGATGGCGCTCGATGATGGCGGCGATGGCCGGGCGCGGCGCGGCGAGGTACACGCTCAATCGCACCGGCTGGTGGCGCCAGTGCTCGCCATCGTGGAGGGATTGCAGGGGTAGGCCGATGCGCAGGTCGCCGCCGTTGCCTTCAAATACGCCCAGGTTGCCCCCTACCACGTTGTGCAGCAGTTTATTGCCGCTGCCGTAGTGCAGGTTATCGGTGGTGGAAGCGTAGTACTGCAGGTTGATCCACTGGGTGACCACCATGGGGGCGGTGATGATCAGCTCCAGGGTGGCAAATTCACTATCGCGCTGCCAGTGGTAGTCGTGCAAAAACGCCCGCCCCTGCAAGTCCACATGGGCTGTGGCGGCGCGGGGCGCGACGATAAACGCCGCGTTATTGGCCAGCCCCCACTCCGGCCGCAGCTCGGCCCAATCCCGGCTGCGGGCGGCAAAGGCAGCGGCGCGGCGCTCTGGGCTTGTGGCCTTAATGTCGAGGCTGCCCGCCCGCAGGGCGCGGGCTCGCTCGGCGGCGGTTTTAAGCCAGCCGTGCCAGGCCTCAGGTTCCACATCGGCATCGCCGCCGAACCAGTGCAGGTCATCAGTAGTGGTGTTGTGCAGGCAGGGGATAAACCGGCTCTGAGCGGGGATGGTGATCCCTGTGGATGTAAGGGCTGCGCGCACATCCGGCTGATTTAACAGATAGGCCAGCACCCGCACATTCACTTCGCCGGATTGGCCGCCGCAGGCGCCGCAGTCGAGGCTCGCCGCCAGGGGGTTGTTGGCGGTGCAACTGGCGTGGGCCACAAGCAGCACCCGCGGCGCAAACCCGTCGGTTAGACCCATATGGCGCAGCACTCCGGCCAGCAGTTGAGCCGTGGCCTCAAGACTGAGGGGCGCGCCGTCGCGCCAGAGTTGCCAGCCGCTGATGCCCTCAAAGTGGTTTAAGGGATTGGCCAGGTGGCCGCGCCCAAAGCTCTGGGCCAATAAGCGCAAGCCCTCAAAGACGCCCTTGGCCTCCACCCAACCAAAGGTGGCGGCGGCCTGCTGGCCGGTGTGCAGCTGGCTGTGCTGGCGCAATAGGGGCGCCAGTAGGCGGCGCTGCTGGCGATCGGCCAATAGGGGGCGCGCGCTCAAGGCGGGTGTGAGCAGGGCGGGCAGCTGGGGGCGCCTAAGGTCGCTGGCATAGGGTTGATACTCCATGGGCAGGCCAAAAAAACCGGCAAACCCCAGGGTTTGAATACCCGGTGCCACCGACTCCAGTGCTCTTCGCATAGGCTCTGAGCGGACATCGATACAAAATACCGCCTGCACTGCGAGGGCCTTAGCGGCAATGGCTGCAGGCTTGGGGGCGCAGAGCTTGCGGGCAAGATCAGCCTGCAGGCTGATCTCCAGGGCGCGCTGCCACACCCAGAGGGGCCGCTGCTGCTCGTTTAGGCTCGCCTGCCACTGGGCCACCTGCCCAAACTGCTGGGCAAAGCGGCTGGCCAGTGACCGCAGGCGGGGATGCTGCTGCAGCCAGTGCAATAGCGCCCAGTCCCAGGCCATGCGCACCGCCAATAAATCCCCCAGGCACCCCAAAGCGGGCGCCTCGCCACCGGGGTAACTGGCTTGGGCGCGGGCAAATACCGCC
>DAOQGS010000473.1:0-3249 GCA_035338675.1 Cellvibrionaceae bacterium | reverse complement strand
GGCAGCAGGGCCTTAATGCTGTGGGCGGTAGCTCCCACGTTGGCGCCGGGCTGGCCAAAAATCACCAGCAATACCGCCGGTTCCCCCCGCGAGGTGCCGGCGTTGCGCCGCTCCTGTACTGAATCTTCCACCCGCGCTACGTCCTTAAGGCGCACCACTTGGCCTGAGCTCTGGTGAATGATCAGCTCGCTTAGGTCGGCGGCTTGGCGCACTTGGTCGTTGACGGCCACCTGCCAGCGCTGCTGGCGGCCTTCAATAACACCGGTGGGGCGATTGGGGTTGGCACTGGCAATGGCGGTACGCACTTGCTCAAGGCTGATGCCCCGCTGGGTGAGTGCATTGGGGTCGAGCTCTACTCGTATTGAGCGCAGGGCGCTGCCGTTTACCGCCACATCGCCCACACCGCTCACCTGGGAGATGGCCTGGCCCAGATGGGTAAAGGCGAGGTCGTAGAGGCGCTCTTGGGTGATGGCGGTGGAGGTGAGGGCAATGATTAAGATGGGCGCCCCGGAGGCGTTGGACTTGCGGTAGCTGGGTTTACTCAGCATGCCGCTGGGCAGGTCTGCCGCGGCGGCGTTTATGGCCGCTTGCACTTCCCGGGCGGCGCTGTTGATGTCTTTATCCAGGTCGAATTGCACATTAATGCGGGTTTGCCCTTGGGCGCTGGTGGAAGTGAGTTCTGTGACGCCACTGATGCGGCCGAGGGCGCGCTCTAGGGGCGTGGCCAGCGCCGAGGCGACAATTTCCGGCGCGGCACCGGGCAGGCTGGCTTCAACCCCGATGGTGGGTAAGTCCACCATCGGCAGGGCGCTGATGGGCAACAATTTAAAACACACCAGTCCGGGCAGGGCCAGTGCCAGGGTCAATAAACTGGTGGCCACCGGCCGGCGCACAAATACCGACCAAATGGGTTCTGCACGTTTGAGCATGGGTTCGCGGGCCATATCACACTACCTGGCCAGGCGGTGCCAGATCGGCACGGTTGTTTAGTTTTTGTGGGCCCAGTTGCCATTGCCGCAGGCGATCAAAGGCCAAATACACCACCGGAGTGGTGAAAAGGGTGAGGGCCTGGCTGGCCAATAGGCCGCCGATTAAGCTGATGCCCAGGGGGCGGCGCAGTTCGCTGCCTTCGCCATGGCCCAACACTAAGGGTACTGCGCTGAGCAGGGCGGCAAGGCTGGTCATCACAATGGGCCGCAAGCGCAGCACGCAGGCCTGCACTGCGGCCTCTGCAGCACTTTTGCCCTGGTTGCGCTGGGCGTCCAAGGCGAAGTCGATAATCATAATGGCGTTTTTCTGCACTATGCCGATGAGCAGCACTATGCCGATGATGGCGATCACGCCGAGGTCTTCACCACAGGCCCAAAGGGCGGCTAAAGCGCCGATGCCGGCGGAGGGCAGGGTGGAGAGAATGGTCAAAGGGTGCAGGTAACTTTCGTACAGCACGCCCAGGACTATATACATACTTAGTAGGGCCGCCGCGATCAGCCAGAGTTGGTTATCCAGAGCATCGGCGAAGGCACGGGCGGCGCCTTGAAAGCGCTTGTCTACCCCCGCAGGCCAATCCATTTGGGCCAGGCTGTCCTCGATGGCGTTCACCGCTTGGCCTATGGAAACACCAGGGGCCAGGTTAAAACTGATGGTGGCGGCGGGAAATTGTTTATCCCGAGTGATCAGCAGGCTGCTGGGCCTTTCGCTCCAGTGGGCGAGGTTGGCGAGCGGAATTTGTTGCCCGCCATTGCCGGTTACGTATAAGTCTTCTAGCCTCGCCAAACCCTTATCCTCGCTATCCACCTCCAACACCACCCGGTACTGCTTGGACTGGGTAAAGATGGTGGAGATAAGCCGCTGGCCGAAGGCGTTGTAGAGCACTTCATCCACCGCCGCTTGGCTTACACCCAGACGCGAGGCCGTATCACGATCTACCGCAATATAAGCGCCCATCACCTCGGGGGGCTGGTCGCTGGCGACATCGCGCAGGGCCCCAAGCCCGTTTAAGGTGCTGACCACCTGAGGCAGCCAATTGGCCAGCAGTTCAGCATCTGGGCTGGTCAGCAGCAATTGATATTGGCTTTGGCTCGCCCGGTCATCCAGGCTCAAATCCTGGGCGGCTTGTAAAAATAACGGCATCCCCGCCTGCTCAGCGCCAGCCTGTAAGCGCTCGAGCACTTCCGACAGTGCCGAGCGCTCAGCGCGGGGTTTGAGGCTTATAAGCAGGCGCCCTTGGTTAAGCTGGGTATTGGAGTTATCCACGCCCACTACCGAGGCCACCGATGCCACGGCTGGGTCTGCCTCTAGGCGGGCGACCAGCGCTTCCTGGCGCGCACTCATGGCGGCAAAGCCGGTATTGGCAGGCCCCAGGCTAATGCCTTGGATTAAACCTGTGTCTTGGCGGGGGAAAAATCCCTTTGGGATAGCCAGTGCGAGGAAGGCCGTTAAACCTATGGTAAACACTACCAGCGCGAGCATAGTGCGCTGGTGGGCCACCACCCAATACAGCGCTTGGCTATAGCGGGCGGTTAACACCGCTTGCCAACCACTCGCGGGGGTTGCCTTGTGAGAAATGGCAGGGGCCGTGCCCCCCGGTCTGCCGAGCAAACGGGCACACAGCATAGGCGTAAGCGTAAGGGAAACAACGGCAGAAATTAGAATCGCCACGGCCAGGGTGATGGCAAATTCGCGGAACAGCCGCCCCACCACGTCCCCCATAAATAACAGTGGGATCAATACCGCCAACAGCGAAAAGGTCAGGGAGATAATGGTGAAGCCAATTTCCCGCGCGCCGTCCAGAGCCGCTTGGCGGGCGGGCTTACCCATCTCCCGGTGGCGGGCGATGTTTTCGATCATCACTATGGCATCGTCCACCACAAAACCGGTGGCGATGGTCAGGGCCATCAGCGTGAGATTGTTGAGGCTAAAGCCCGCCAGATACATCACCCCGAAGGTGCCCACTAGCGACAGCGGCACCGCAAGGCTAGGAATCAAGGTGGCCGCAGCGCTGCGCAGAAACAGAAAAATAACCATCACCACCAGGGCAACAGCCAGGCACAACTCAAATTTCACATCCTTAAGGGCAGCGCGAATGCTGCGGGTGCGATCACTTAATACTTCAATGGTCACCGCAGCGGGGAGGCTAGCCTGTAGCTCGGGCAGCAGGGCGAGAATCTGGTCGGTCACTGCTATCACATTGGCCCCCGGCTGGCGGCGCACATTTACCAGGATCGCCGGGGTTGGCCCGGACCAGGCGGC
>DAOQGS010000472.1:0-3251 GCA_035338675.1 Cellvibrionaceae bacterium | reverse complement strand
TCCCTGCCTTACACCACCCTTCCTAAATAAAAATTAACAGCCGGTTTGAATACTGCCGCCAAGAACGAACACTCTGGTTTTGGCACTTTAAATACGCACGGGCATTGTATGTACATTTCACTTTAGCGTCCCTGCCTTACACCACCCTTCCTAAATAAAAATTAACAGCCGGTTTGAATACTGGCTTGCTATTCGATGGCGTTAGATTTTTATTTTATCGCGATTTTTATCCAGCGTTGCTTTACCTATGCCTTTAACTTCAAGCAGCTGATCTGCACTGGTAAATTTACCGTTTTGTTCACGATAGGCCACAATCGCCTCCGCCTTTTTTATGCCTATGCCGTTAAGGCCCGCCGCCAATGTCGCCGCATCCGCCGTGTTGATATTGACGGCGGCCTGTTCTTTAGCACTGCCATCTTTAAGCTTTGCCTCGGCGCTTTTGACTTCCTGGGTCTTCGGTTCAACAGTGGGTTTTTCAACCGCAAAAGCCGTCACAGGTAACATAAGAGCCGCTGTCATACCGGCAGCACCCACTGAACGAACCATTGCTTTATACATTTTTGCTATATTCATACCGATCTCCTTACAAGAATATTGAGTTATCTGATCTCAATCAGACGCGGCTAGCCTAACTATCAGCCTCGCCGCCCACTAGCGGATATTAACGCTAATGTGTGTAAGCAATATCGCGCAAACCCCCGCCTAGCGAATCAGACCAAGTTAGCTAAACTTGAAGAGCAAGCCCCTGCAGCCTAATAGGCCCATTGACTAAAAGACATGGCCGCTGTGCAGCCTGCTTAAGCTAAGACCTCGGTTGAACCCCTGGCAAACAACTATCGAGATCATTAGGAAACTAATTGATCAGAGCTTGTTTAGATTTCCCAAGCTAAAAATTATATTCGAACAAGCAACGCCCCAAGTTAAACGCAGCTCAATTTTAATTGTCACTTTTTCACTATCTACCGGTTCGCAAGCAGGCACTTAACACTGTGCCGCACCAGTCGAACACTGCTTTAGGAGATTAAAACTGTGAACGACAATAAACAGCCCTTGATTTTAATTATCGAAGACAACCCCAGCGACCTGCGTGTACTTGGCAATTTGGTGAATCATCTGGGTGAGGTTATTTTTGCCACCTCCGGCGAGTCCGGTCTTATTCTCGCCCAGCACAGAAAACCTGATTTGATTTTACTGGACGTTGAGCTGCCTGACATCAACGGTTTTAAAATATGCAGTGAGCTTAAAAAACTGCAGGAAACTGAAGATTCCGCCGTTATTTTTGTCACCGCGAATAATGATGAACATTCTGAAGTAGCCGCCTTGGAAGCTGGCGCCGTAGATTACATTTGCAAACCCTATGTAGCGCAAATTGTCCGCGCGCGGGTAAAAACCCATTTAACACTCAAAAAACAAGCCAGCGAATTACAAGAACTGGCCAATAAAGATGGTTTGACCGGTGTATTTAGCCGCCGCTATTTCGATTACCAGGCACGGGTTGAGATTAACCGGCACGCCCGTCAATGCTCCCCGCTCAGCCTGGTATTAATTGATGTGGATCATTTTAAGAGTTACAACGACCACTATGGCCACCTAAAAGGCGACTGGTGCCTTAAAACCATCGCCCAAACATTACAAAGCAACTCCCGGCGCCCCGGTGAATTCGTCGCCCGCTACGGCGGCGAGGAATTTGTGGCAATTCTGCCGAATACTAATTATCGGGAAGCCGAAAAATACGGCCGTTGGATTTGCGAGCGCGTGCGATCCCTAGCCCTACCCCATGAAAATTCCCCCACGGGACGTTATATCAGCATTAGCGCGGGCTTAATTACCATCACCCCAGACCCAACAACCCTGCTGGACACACTGATCACCGAAGCGGATAAAGCCTTATACCAAGCCAAGCACAATGGCCGCGATCAATTTATTCAGGGCAATATCAGCATCGCAAGCCTTGCAGTGAATATTTTTAAAAATCCCCAAACCAGCCGAATTTAAAGCCCGCTTAGAAGGACGATGCGCGCTATAGAACATCAATTATTAACCCGTCGGCATTTAGTGCCGGGTTAATAATGGCGGCATGGATGCCGCCCCGGCTGTGTAAACCGCCTAGAGCTGCGCTAAAACAAGAAAATCCGCGCATTTTCGCCAGTTTTAGGGCAGCGAAGGCTAAATAGATCAGGACGATCTATTTAGCCGCCGGGTTAATAGTGTCAACAAACTGCTAGGCGGGAAATTTTTAAAGCCTATGGGCAGGAGGCCCACAGCGGAGCTACAGGTAACTTTCCATCAGTTCCTGCTTGTCTGCTATAAATAATGCGTTCCTGCAAACAGTAATTGCTCAGAGACTCCTCAAATTAATTCACCTTAACAACCGGTTAAATTATAACAATAAAAAATATTCACCTGTTTGCCCACTCGCCAATCGCTAACCTACGCCCCATGACATTACATCACGCGAATAAGCCCTTACAAATAGCAAATGGATTTACCGCTACAAAAACTCAGGCTTGGATTAAAACTCTAGAATATGGCGCTATTGCACTCGCGCTGCAATGTGCCGACTGGCTGCTGGCACTTTTATTAGAGCAAACCTATGTATTGGCGATGGGCAGCCTTTTTATCGTCTATCTAATTGCCCTGCGCAAAATTTCCCGCCTGCAATTATGCCTGCTGATTACGCTGCAATGCACATCAGCTTGGCTGCTTGATATGGATGTGCGTGTGCTGCTTGGCTTTAGCTTGGCGCAAGGGGTTAGCCTGGGCATTTTTTGGGCTTTTTTACATCGATACCATCTGGTGTTATCCGATGGCGTTAGTGCGACAACACCGAGCGAGGAATATCAAAAAAACACGGCTCCCTTGGAGCGAGAATTATTAAAAAATGTCACCCGCATGTGCAGCGCCTGGCTAATTGCCAGCACACTCGCCGCCGGTGTATTCGGGGTGATTGTTGCAAGCGGTATTAAACAATTTTTTATCGACATGAGCGCCTATTGGTTAGCCAATATCTGTACCTTTGTGGGCCTGATTATGCCCATTATGACCCAGCTAACCCAGGCGGCCCGCGAGGATCACCAGCGCAAAAGAGTTAAACCCTACCTAACCACACTACTAACCACCTGTGCATTTCTGATTTACAGCAACGTGATTATTAACACCACGCCCTACCCATTTATTTATATTTTATTGCCTATGTGTCTGCTGGCGGTGCGGCTGCCCGTCACTACCATCGCCATGATTATTTACGGCGG
>DAOQGS010000471.1:0-3252 GCA_035338675.1 Cellvibrionaceae bacterium | reverse complement strand
CCTACGCCGCAAAGTTTGGAAAATACCAAAGGTATTATTACTGCGCTGTATGAAGACAATAAAAAACGCCTGTGGGTGGGTGTGCAGGGCGGGGGGTTGTATATTCGTGCCGAACATCAAAATGAATTTACCGTTTATACGCCGCCTGTGGCTCTGCAATTTGATTTAGCAACCGCCACGGTGCGCGATGTAAAACAAGATAAAGAAGGTTTTTTATGGATGGCCACCGACAATGGCCTGGTCAAAATTGATGAAACCCGTAAAACCGCCGTGTGGTATCAGCACGAAGATAATAATCCCCACAGTTTAGGCGATAACCGTTTGTGGAAAATTATGCTGGATAAAGACCAGAATTTATGGATCTCCAGCGACCACGGCGGCGTAGCCGTTTATATTCGCAGTGCTGATCGCTTTGACCGTTACGAACACGATCCCTACAACGCCGACTCGGTTAATTCAAACCAAGTGCGGCAAATTTACCAAGATAGGTTGGGGGATTATTGGGTGGGCCTATTCCCCGTGGGCGTGGATTATATCAATGCGGAAGTGGCCAATTTTACTATTTTTCGCCACCAACCCGATCAGCCCAATGGCTTGCCCAATGACGCATTACTCAGTATGTACCCAGCCGCAGGCAATAGCGTCTGGATCGGTTCAGAGGCGGGCTTAACACTGTTTGATACGGTGAAAAAAGAATTCACCAATTTCGCCCACGACACCAATAACCCCAAAAGCCTCAGCGCCAATGCTGTTATATCCATGACCAAAGATATGTACGGCAATTATTGGTTTGGCACCTGGTCAGGGGGCTTAAATCGTTTTAATGAAAAAGATAAAACCTTTGAGCGTTTTGTGCCGCAGGCGGATAACCCTAATTCGGTAAGCTCCAGTTACATATGGGGCTTGATGGGGGATAAAGATGGCAATTTGTGGATTGGCACTGAAGCGGGCAGCCTGGATAAATATGCGATTAATACTGGCAAATTCACTCACTATGTACCCAATGAATCCGACCCCAAGGCCTTAAGCGGCCACTATATTCGCGCCATAGTGCAAGACAGCGACGGCGATATATGGGTGGGCACCCTCAATGGCTTAAATAAATTTAATCCACAGGATGAAAGCTTTACCCGCTATCAACACGACGACGCTAAACCCAACAGCCTGCCGCATAATTCGGTTGGATTTATTTTTGAGGACTCACACCGCAATCTGTGGGTAGCCACTGAAAATGGTGTTGCCTTATTTGATAAAAAATCTGGCACCTTTACCAATTATTCCGTTGCTCAAGGCCTGGCCCATGAATCGGTTACGGCGATTGCCGAAGACGCCGAGGGCGATATTTGGTTTACCACCATGAATGGCCTCAGCCGGTTTAACCCCAAAACGCAGAAGTTTCGCAATTTCTCCAAAGCCAATGGGCTGGCTGGCAATATCATGAGTAAGCCTGTTATTTATGCCGCACCCGGTGGCCTGTTATTGGTGGGTTCAACTCAAGGCTTGGCCATGTTTAACCCCGCCAACTTATTGGAAAACACCCTGGTGCCGCCGGTGTTTTTAACGGGCTTTAAAATCTTTAACAAAAGTGTGCCCATCTCTGCCGATAGCGAAGTGTTAACCCGCCATATCCACGGCGCTAATCGCATCAATTTAAATTACCACCAGACCATGTTCTCGCTGGACTTTTCCGCCCTAAATTTCCGCAATGCCAGCGATAACCAATATAAATTTAAAATGGAAGGCTTTGATCAGGATTGGATTGATGCAGGCAAATTACGCAGCGCCACTTACACCAACCTAAACCCCGGCGACTATCGCTTTTTGGTGATGGGTTCTAACAACAACGGGGTATGGAATCAGCTGGGTGCCTCGGTGGACATTCACGTAGCACCGCCGCCCTGGCGCACTATTTATGCCTATTGTTTTTACGTATTGGTCGTGCTGGGTATTATTTATATTTTCGTGCGTTCACAGCGTCTAAAAGTACAGTTTGAGCAGGAAAAGGTTTTGCAATTGCAAACCATCAATAAATTAAAAGACGAGTTTTTGGCCAATACCTCCCATGAACTGCGTACGCCCCTAAACGGTATTATTGGTATTGCTGAGGCCTTAGTCGATGACAATGCAGAGGAGCTAGGCCCAAGAGTCTTATCACAGCTGCAGATGATCGCGCAAAGTGGTCGCCGGCTGTCCAACCTGGTCAATGATATTCTCGATTTCTCCCGTATGCGCCATAAGGGCTTTGATCTGCGCCTGCGCTCAATTAATGTGGTTAACCTTGCTAATTCTGTTGTGAGTATGACGCTGCCCTTGGCGCGCAAAAAGAATCTGCAAGTATTTTGCGAGCTGAATGATAATTTGCCGCGGGTTGCTGCCGATGAAGAGCGCTTGGAGCAAATTCTCTACAATTTAATTGGCAATGCAATTAAATTTACCCTGCAGGGCCACGTGCGTATTTCCGCTCATGAAGAAAATAATAGTGTTTATATCACGGTATCCGATACGGGAATCGGTATCCCTGAATCTGATTTGGTCAGCATATTCGACTCATTTTCCCAAGTAAAAGGCGATGCCACCCGCGAATTTGAAGGCACCGGCCTTGGCCTTGCGGTTACTAAAAATTTAGTGGAATTACACGGCGGTACCATCACGGTTAAATCAACCCTGGGCAAAGGCTCTGAATTTACCTTTAATTTGCCTATCGCTGAAAGTGATTTAGAACAAGACGAGCAGCGCCCCAACGACACCCGTTTGCGCTCTGTTATTGAGGCGGCTGCACCAGTAGTTCCCGTTGAATTGGAAACGGTTGAAGAGTCAAAAGACCCCAACGGCTTCAAACCGCATATTTTAATTGTGGATGACGACACCATTAACCGGCAGGTATTAATTAGCCAATTGGGAGCGGCTCAGTATCGCTTTACCGAAGCTGTAAACGGCGAAGATGCTATTAATGCCGTTATGCAAGATTTTTCTATTGATCTTGTATTGCTGGATGTAATGATGCCCAAAATGACCGGTTACGACACAGCCCAGCGAATCCGCAAAATCCGCCAGCGCCAGGATTTGCCAATCATATTTATCACCGCCAAACATTTCGCGACGGATCTATTAACCGGTTTTGGCGTTGGCGGCAACGACTTTTTAACTAAGCCAGTCTCTAAACCCGAGTTATTATCACGCACCAAAACTCATTTGGACTTATCGCGCATTACGCGCAACCTGGAAAAAATTGTTGAGGAGCGCACTAATACC
>DAOQGS010000470.1:0-3254 GCA_035338675.1 Cellvibrionaceae bacterium | reverse complement strand
CACTCACCAGGCCTAACTCGCGGCCCTTTTCGGTGAGGCGCGCATCGGCGTTATCTTCGCGCAGCATCAAGCGAAATTCCGCCCGGCTGGTAAACATGCGGTAGGGTTCTTTGGTGCCCAGGGTGATGAGGTCATCGGCCAACACACCTATATACGCTTGGTCCCGCTCTGGGCACCAGGCCTCTTTCTCCTGGGCGCGCAGCGCGGCGTTTAGACCGGCGAGTAACCCCTGGGCCCCCGCCTCTTCATAACCGGTGGTGCCGTTGATTTGACCTGCGAAGAATAGGCCGTTGAGGGCGCGGGTTTCAAAGCTGTATTTAAGATCCTGCGGGTTAAAAAAGTCGTACTCGATGGCGTAACCCGGGCGCAGGATATGGGCGTTTTCAAAGCCCTTAATGGAGCGCACCAGGGCCAATTGGATATCAAACGGCAGGCTGGTGGAGATGCCGTTGGGGTACAACTCGTGGGTGGTAAGGCCTTCAGGCTCGATAAAAATCTGGTGAGAGTCTTTATCCCCATAGCGGTTGACCTTGTCCTCAATGGACGGGCAATAGCGGGGGCCAACCCCTTCGATCACGCCGGTAAACATGGGCGAGCGATCAAAGCCTGAGCGGATGATGTCGTGGGTTTTGGCGCTGGTATGGGTGATCCAGCAGCAGGTTTGGCGCGGGTGCTCGGCCACCGAGCCCATAAAACTCATCACCGGAGTGGGGGTATCGCCCCACTGCTCTTCCAGGCCAGCAAAGTTCACGCTGCGGGCGTCAATGCGCGGCGGGGTGCCGGTTTTTAAGCGGTCAACGCGCAAGGGTAATTCGCGCAAGCGCTGGGCGAGGGCGATGGAGGGTGGGTCCCCTGCCCGGCCGCCGGAGTGGTTTTCCAGGCCAATATGAATTTTGCCGCCCAAAAAGGTGCCTGCGGTGAGCACTACGCTGGGGGCTAAGAATTTCACCCCCATCTGGGTGATAACACCTTTGACCGTGTCCCCTTCCACAATTAAATCGTCCACCGCCTGCTGGAAGATACTCAGGTTCGGCTGGTTTTCCAAAATATGGCGGATGGCCGCTTTGTAAAGTATGCGGTCCGCCTGGGCGCGGGTGGCGCGCACGGCGGGGCCTTTGCGCAGGTTCAACACGCGAAATTGAATGCCCGCTCGGTCCGTCGCCCGCGCCATGGCGCCGCCCAAAGCGTCTATCTCGCGCACCAGGTGGCTTTTGCCAATACCGCCTATGGCGGGGTTGCAGCTCATCTGGCCGAGGGTTTCGATATTGTGGGTGAGCAGCAGGGTTTTGCAGCCCATACGGGCAGCCGCCAGGCACGCTTCCGTACCCGCATGGCCGCCGCCAATGACGATGACATCAAACGAAGTGGGGTAAATCATGGCAGAGGGCAGTCTTAAGCGAAGGGGCGCAGATTATAGAGAGTTTGCCCCAGCGGTACAAAAATTAAACGCACAATTCCAGTATTTAACTGCGCAGCGCTAATGCCTCCCCGCTAAACCTTAAACCGCCAAACCCCTGGGCCATAAACTGGCGGATGTTTTGATGATCCGTGCCCTCTGGGTGCTCAAGCACGGCGCGGTAGTGCTCGCAGAACAATTGCAGGGTTTGCTCGGCGGTGAGGCTGTGTAACTGGGCCAGGGCGAAGACTTTGCAGGAGCCGTTGTTTTGATTGGCCTCATTGAGTTGAGCGCCGTTTTGAAATTGCGTGGGGGTAAAGCTGTAGTGCTGGTCGATCCAGGCGATGACAGCGCTGAATTGGCTGGCCGGTTGGTTAATTAGGTTGAGCAGTTGATCGTTCATAGGGAGTCTCAATTGAATGCCCTCGCACCAAAGTGCGAGGGCTGGGAACTAGAGGTTAGGTGCCTGAGCGGGCGCAGCATCGGGTTTATCTCCAGGCCAAAAGCCGCCAGCATTGAGCTGCTGCCAGCCCCACTTTAACCAACCCATTAGGGCGAAGGCGACCCAGAGGGACCACAGCAGCATGCTCACCCGGTACACCCACATGGGCAGGGAAATCACCCAGGCTTGGGGCATAAGGCCTGCGCTGTAGTCGCTGTACCAACTGAGGCCACCGTAGCTGGCTGGGTGAATTTGCATATCCGGGCTTGAGAGCAAGCCCTGGGGAATGGCGCCCAGCAGGCAGCCCAAGGCCAGCAGGGATAGGCCCACCAGGCCCACTTGCAGGGTTTTGTAGCGACCGCCGGTCCAGCCGGACTGCTGGCCGCGCCAGCGCAAGGCGGCAAACCAGGCGGCGAGGATCACCAACACACTCAAGCTCTGGGTGGCCACCCCCAGGCTTAACAATACCCATTCGTAACTCTTCAGGTGGGCAAGGCCGCTTCTGCCCAGCGCCCAGGCCAGGCCCAACACCACGCAGAGCACCCCCCAAAACAACAGGGCCGGGCCCATTTGGGGGCCGCCGAGCAGCAAAATCCAGCGATCGGCGGGCAGTTGCAAATTCAGGTTGATATTGCGCGCGGGCAGGCCCAAGTCCAGTTGAGCGGTGTGCAGGCGCAGGGGCAATTCCTCCAACTGCTGCCACTGCACCGAAAACTGCTGGTTGCCCGGTTTGACGGGCAGCTTCACGCGACCGTCCTGCACTATGGGTGGCAACTCGCCGCCATCGCGTTTGATACTGTTGAGCTTGGCCTCGGCCGGTAGGCTGAGGATAAAGTCCTGGCCCTGGTTGCTGAGGATATTCAGTTCCAGGGTGACGTCCTGAGCCTTTTGCCCCACCCGCTGGGTAAGGGAAACCGCCTGCACAGTGAGGTTGTTGCCCTTCACCGCCGGGGGCTTACCGACTTGAATGCGCAGTTGCTCAGCGGGCCAGGGCTGCCAGCGAGGCGCCAGGTTATTGCCCAACTGAGGCACACCCTCAGCTTGAATATGCCATTGGGAGGCGGCCTCTAGTTGCCAGTCTTCCACCCAGGCGGGCTGCTCCGGGGCCACGAGCACAAGCTCCGGGGCGATTTTCAGGCGGGAGCTCCAGCTGAAACTGTCTTCATCATTGGCCAGATTCACCGGCATCAAGCCCTGGGCATTGGGCTGCACACCCAAGGGCGCCTCCCCGGCCAACAGCGGCACATCCAAATGAATGGGGCCGGTGGCTGGCGCTATGCGGGTGATGGTGGTTTCCACGCTCCATTCCAGGCCTAATTGCAGTTTGCGTTCGATGCGCGCAAAAGGCGCCATGGGGGCTGACGTGAGGCGTTTATCGGCATGGCTGCTGGTGCCTTGGGCGCGGCTGAGCTGCAG
>DAOQGS010000469.1:0-3270 GCA_035338675.1 Cellvibrionaceae bacterium | reverse complement strand
GCTCTAGCAGCCTATAACTGCGGTGAGTTGAACGTGACCAACGCCGTAGCACGCAACAAGGCGAAGGGCCTCCCCACAGATTTTTGGTCCCTGCCGCTACCGGCTCATACCAAAACCTATATCCCCAAGATCATGGCGATCCGGGAGATCATCACCACCCCAGCCAAATACAAAGTTGACCTGCACCCCATCCCCAACCGCCCCTACTTCGCCAAGGTCAATGTGGCTTCAGCTATCAGCTTGTCGGCCGCCGCCAATGTCACAGGCGTCGATGTAAAAGACTTACAAGCACTCAACCCGGCCCTTACCCGGGCGGCGACAGATCCTGTGATCACTAAAAGCCTACTGGTGCCCGCCTCGTCGGCGCAGACCTTCGCCAGCACCATTAACAATATGCCGGATAAAAGCCAGTTGGCGCCGAAAAATGAGCCGCTCGTGCAGGTGGCTTCCGCAGCCAAACCTGCCAAGGCCGTAGCGGAGCAAGGCGGTAAAATTACCCACGAGCTGAAAAAGGGCGAGTCTCTGTGGACTTTGAGCAAACGCTATAAGGTGTCCATGGATCAAATTGCCCAGTGGAACAACCTAAAGCCCAAGCAGGATATGAAGCCGGGTAAACAGTTGATTATCTGGCAGCGCTAACTTATCTAGCGGCGCTAACCGGCCGCGGCTTGGGGGCGGAAACGCGGCATAAATTAGTTTGTGCCTGCAGGGCAAAGTGCCTAAAACTCTCGAAATGATCCTGGGCAATAGCGCCGCCGAAACTGCCTCGGTCGGCGTAGAACACAGCCGGTTTGCGGCCGTTGACGTCCAGCGCAAACACCAAACACTCCGCCTCCCCTAAGCAATCGACAATCGGCTGGGAGTCGGTAGTGGCGCACAGGCGTTTTAACTCATCGCCTTTAAACCATATGGCACCGCCGGTTTTAATTGCATGGGTAAACATGTTGTCGCAGAAAGGGCTGGCGTCAAAATTAAACGTCTGTTTCCAGTCTTCCGTCCCCTGCCCCAATACAAACTTAGCCGACACGCGGTGGTGCTGAATAAACGCTAGCACCACCCGCTCCAGGCCGATGCCCCGGTGCATACCTTCGATAACCATTTTAAAAATGGTGTTCACATCCAAGGCTTCGGCATTGGCCGCTCCCAACTCACGCAGAATGTTTAACTGCACCTGCGGGTCCGCCTGCAGCACCCGGCCCACCGACATAGGGCGGGATGCATCCAAACGATGATCGCGCCCAGGAATAAACGGGCAAAGCTCATGGGCGCCGTATTTAAGGGCGATTTCAGCCGCCTGTTCGGCGCCATCCAAGATCCAGGTCAACGCCACCTGCTCATCCACCTGCGTGATCTCGGCGATCTCGCGCACAATCGCCTGCATCGGTGGGCTCTCCCAACCGCCCGGCGCCGCTTGGCTAATGCGTTCGGCCAATAAAATGACTTGCACCTTGCGCGAGAGATTTTCCTCAGCCCCCGCCTCCAAGGACTCCACCAGGGTTGAACCGAGCTTCCAATGCCGGGCCAGGCCCAGGGAAATTTCTTTAAACCCGGTGCCCAAATAGGCCTTGGCAAAGTTCTCGCGCTTGGTTGCATCGGCATTTAAAAGTTGCTGGCGCTCTTGGGTGAGTTTTTCGCAGGACCAGAATGCCATCTCGCCCACATGATGCAGCAGCGCCGCCACAAACACTTCCTCCCCGGCCTGTTCATCAAATCGCATCACAAGGTTTTTCGCCTGATTCGCGGCGTGAAAGCCTTTTGCCATCAATTGCAAAAGATGATTTTTAGGACCTTTGGCCAGGAGGGAATCAATAAAGAGTACCGAGATGGAGATAGCCCGCATGCCTTTCACCCCCAGCAGGGCAATGGCGCGGCTTACGGTATTAATCGGCGCACGGCCTTGGTTGTGCACCACGCTGTTGGCAACCCGTAACACATGGGAGGTAAGGTGCGGGTCCCGCAGGATGGCCTCGCCCATTTGCTGCAGCGTGGCATCGTCAGAGCCGGTTAATTTATTGAGCTCCGCCACCACCTCGCTCGCTACAGGCATGGATTGCAAAGCCAACTTTTTAACCCAGGCCTCTACCCCTGTTACCGCCATGGCACCCCCTAAAAACTCACGCGTTAATAGCGCAGGCCGGTTAGAACCTATCTTGGCAGCTAACCGGGCGCGCTATCCTTGGTTGATCTAAATAAGCATAGGCCAGTACACACAAACTAGGGGCTTTTACCGACAACATTTTGCCCATGGCGGCAAAACCATAGTTTCCAGTCGATGAAGGTATTAGCTGGAGCCGGTTTGGGTAATAAATGCGGAAATAGCGGGCGAAAAAAAAGCCCTGCAGTGCAGGGCTTTTCAATAAGTGGCGGACCGGACGGGGCTCGAACCCGCGACCTCCGGCGTGACAGGCCGGCATTCTAACCAACTGAACTACCGGTCCGCGGTAGTGGCTTAACGCCATCAAGAGCAAGGCTCGTATTAATGGTGGGTG
The DNA here is from genome assembly GCA_035338675.1 of Cellvibrionaceae bacterium. GTDB lineage: Bacteria > Pseudomonadota > Gammaproteobacteria > Pseudomonadales > Cellvibrionaceae > CAMCXE01. Next base: position 781 of record DAOQGS010000469.1, on the reverse strand, counting down.
GTACAGGGATCGAACCTGTGACCTACAGCTTGTAAGGCTGCCGCTCTCCCAGCTGAGCTAACCACCCGCAGTGCCTGTGTTAGGAGCCGCGCATTCTAACGACTTACACTCGCTCGTCAATAAAAATTATTGAAATCAAAGGAATTTATTTGTTCTCGGGTATCCAAGCGGGGGGTGGAAATCGCAACGCAATTCCCACTGTTGCAAGTCCTCACTGCTATAATCCGGGCCCATTTTGCCCCTTAACGCCAAGGCACCCCCTATGCTTCGAGCCTTAGTTTTTTTCCTGGTTTGTTTGTCTACCGCCACTGGATGGGCCGCCATTGATACCTTTGAATTTAGCAGCGAGGAAAATCGTGAGCGCTATTCGATTCTGGTGGATGAGCTGCGCTGCCCCAAATGCAAAAACAACAATCTCTCCGGCTCCAACTCCATGATTGCGATGGACCTAAAACGGGAGATTCACAGCATGGTGGAGGAGGGCAAAAGCAACCAACAAATCGCCGATTTTATGGTGGCTCGCTACGGCGATTTTGTACTCTACCGCCCCCGCATGACCACCCAAACCGCGCTGCTGTGGGGCGCCCCCGTCGGCCTGTTTTTAGTGGCGCTGATTGTGGTCATCAGCCTGGTGCGCGGGCGCGCACGGGCGCTTAAGGTGGAGCCTGGCACCGCCTTAAGCCCTGAAGAGCAGGCCCAGTTGCTGCGCCTCACCGGCGCTGCCTCCAGCGCTCAATCCAACCACTCTAAACCACACCAAGGGTAACTCTATGACGATGGC
>DAOQGS010000468.1:0-3277 GCA_035338675.1 Cellvibrionaceae bacterium | reverse complement strand
GCCCTGTTGTTTGCCCACCAGCTTAAAGTGCCAGTCGCCTTCAAAATCGCTGATTTGATCCAGGTTAGCCAGCTGTAACACCTTAAGGCTGTAGTGATAACGCTGGGGCTCGGCGCCGCGGGTGTATTCCAGCTCACCTATGGCCAGGCCCTGTTTGCCCTCTGCCGGGTTCATTAGGGAGCGGTAAAAACTCAATTGCTGCTGTTGTAATTGCACCTGTTCTTTCAGTGCGCTGATTTCCGCGCGCACATCTTGGCTGGACTTGCGATCCACCTCGGCGCCCATCTCCATATTGGCCAGTTGCTGGCGGGCTTGAGCCTCGGCGCTCTGGGCCTGTTTAAGCGCCGCCTGGGCTTGGGCCAAATCCTCAACCAGCTGGCTGCTATGCCATTGGCGCTGCAAATAGCTGCCTGCCACCAGTGCCACAAAAGCCAGAGCTATGCCCGCGCGGATAGCCCAGTCCCGCAGGGGGCGGTGGGGCACAACTTTCATGGGGTAGTGTTTACTGCCTTTGACTTTTACCGTGCTCATAGAGGGGCCTAGGGCAAGAGGGCGGGTTGGTTAAGGCCCATGGTTTCCGGCAGGCCCAGCATAATGTTCATGTTTTGAATCGCTTGGCCGGAGGCGCCTTTGGTGAGGTTATCCTCCGCCACCATCACCACCACTGTGTCGCGCCCCTGGGGTTGGGCTACGGCGATACGGCACAGGTTGGTGCCGCGCACGGTGCGGGTCTGCGGGTACTGGCCTTGGGGCAATACATCCACAAAAGGCTCATCTTTATAGCGCTCTTCAAACAGGGCCTGCAGGTCAGTACCCGCTTGCGTAAGAGTGGCGTACAGGGTGGAGTGGATGCCCCGCACGGTGGGTAACAAATGCGGCACAAAGGTGAGGTTAACCCCCGGCGCTCCCGCCGCTTGCAAGTCGTTAAGGCCCTGCTCTATCTCCGGCAGATGGCGGTGGCCCGCCACCCCATAGGCTTTGAAACTGTCGTTCAGCTCGGCGAAGAGGTTATCCACCTTCGCCTGCTTGCCCGCGCCGCTGACACCGCTGGCGCTGTTTGCGATTAAGCGGCTGGTGTCGATAAGGCCCCGCTCGATCAGGGGCAAAAAGCCCAGCTGTACAGAGGTAGGGTAACAGCCGGGGCAGGCGATGAGCTTGGCGGTTCTGATTTTGTCTCGGTTGACCTCGGGCAGCCCATACACGGCCTGGGGTACCAGCTCGGGGCAGCCGTGGGGCTGGCCGTACCAGCGCTCCCAGAGGGCTATATCGCGGATGCGAAAGTCAGCGGAGAGGTCGATCACGCGGGTGTTGGAGTCCATGAATTTGGGCATCATGGCCTGGGCAACGCCGTGGGGGGTGGCGAAAAACACCACATCCAATTCATTAAGCTGGTTAAAATCCGGGGCGCTAAAGCGCAGGTCGTAGTGGCCGCGCAGATTGGGGAACATATCCGCCACCGGCATGCCCTCTTCCGCCCGCGACGTGATCACCTCCACCTGTGCCTTAGGGTGGGCCGCCAGCAAGCGCAGCAACTCCACCCCGGTGTAGCCGGTGCCACCCACAATACCAATTCGAACCATAGCAACCTCGTCGCACCCCGCTGGTGCAGGGGTGTAGGAAAAAGAGGAGCGTATGGTAAAGGCCTTTCTAGTAAAACTAAAGTTGGCCCTCACAGGGCCCGGCCACCTGGGCCTGATGTGCGGCTATGCCCTGGCGGTGGGCCTTGCTGTGAGCCTGTGTGTACTGCTGTTTCGCGCCGCCATCGACGGGCTGTGCGCCCGACTGCTTGGGATCAAGCCGGATTATTTTGAACAGCTCAGCTTCTTAAGTCAGGGCATAAGCCTTGCGGCAGGAAGTGCAGTGCTGTGGGTGTTGTATCGCTGGGCGGGGCCGCAAAGCCAGCAGCTGAGCGTGGCCCATGTGATCGACCGGGTGCACAACCACCAGGGCCATATGCCCCTGCGCAACTGGGCGCTGCAGTGGGCCGGCGCCGTGGCAAGCTTGGTATGCGGCCAGAGCGTGGGCCAAGAGGGGCCCATAGTGCACCTGGGGGCGGGGGTGGGCGCTTGGCTTGGCAAGCGGCGCGCGCTGGCCCCCGAGGAGTGCCGCACCCTGCTCGCCGCCGGGGTGGCCGCAGCCATAGGCGCCTGTTTCGATACCCCCTTAGCCGGAGTGATTCTGGCCTTTGAAGTAGTGCTGCTGCGCTGGCAGATGGACGGCGTGTTGCCGGTGATGTTGGCGGCGGTGGTGGGGGCGCTCGCCTATCAGGCCACCGCCCTGCCGAGCCTGCAGGTGCGCTTTAGCGACCTGCCCGCACTTACATTCGGCGGCTCTTTAGGCTGGGCCGCCCTGGGGGCGCCGCTGCTTGGGCTTGCCGCTGGCCTCTATGTCCTTGCCAACCGCTGGGGCCTGCGCCTGCGCCAATGGCCCCTCAGCCTGCGCCTGCTGCTGGCCGGTTTGAGCACCTGGCTGGTGGCCGCCTGGCAACCTGCCGTGCTGGGTTTGGGCTTTGACAGCCTGACGGCGGTGCTCAACCACCAACTGCCACTCGCAGCCCTAGTAACACTAGGCCTGTGCAAACTGGTGCTCTCCCCCTGGGTGGTGGGGCTTGGGGTGCCCGGCGGCTTGATCGGCCCGAACCTCTTGGCGGGGGCCTGTTTGGGGGGCGCCTGGGGTGTGTTAGGGGTTACGGTCTTGGGCCTGCCGCCGGAAGCAGCCAAGCTATTCGCCCTGTTAGGCATGGCGGCAGTGATGGCAGCGAGTTTAAATGCACCTCTGGCGGCCCTGGTGGCGGTGTTAGAACTCGCCCGCAGCGCCGATATTATTCTGCCCGCCATGGTGATGATCGCCCTGGCCTGCCTGGTGCAGCAGCAACTGCTGGGGTTTAAGGGTTTATTTGTGGAGCAGTTGCAACAGGCGGGTAAACCCCTGCCAGCAGCAGGGGCGAGCCCACCCTGATCCTCCCCCTCAGATTGCGCTGGGCAGAGGTTAAAGATACAGTCCACGGCCCTTTGCTCGAGGAATCCCTATGTTGTGGTTAAAAGCGTTTCACATTGTGGCCTTTACCAGTTGGTTTGCCATGTTGTTCTATTTGCCGCGCCTGTTTGTGTACCACCAGATGGCCGATGATGCGGCCTCCAAGGAGCGCTTTAGCCTGATGGAGCACAAGCTGTACAAGGTCATCGGCACCCCGGCTATGCTGGTTACCCTGCTGCTGGGCATCAGCATGGCGGGCATGGGCTGGGACTATTACAAAACCCAAGGCTGGTTTCACGCC
>DAOQGS010000467.1:0-3281 GCA_035338675.1 Cellvibrionaceae bacterium | reverse complement strand
GCGACAAGATTGGCAGGTATAAGCGCACCCTGCTTAATGGCGCGCAGATTTAACAAAGTCACCTCGGCAATCCGGGTCAGCGCTTCGTGGGTAAAAAAAGCCTGGTGCGCAGTAATTAAAACATTAGGGAAGGTGGTCAAGCGGGCAAATACATCGTCTTGAATAACCTGATTGGATAAATCCTCAAAAAATAGATCCCCCTCCTCTTCATACACATCCAAACCTAAATAACCCAAATGGCCGGATTTCAAAGCATCTATAACGGCCCGCGCATCCACCAAAGCGCCACGACTGGTATTGATTAACATGGCCCCAGGCTGCATTAAAGCCAATGCGCGAGCATTAATTAAATGGTGAGTGTGCGGTGTGAGCGGACAATGCAGGGACACTATATGAGACTGCTGCATTAAAGAATCAAAATCAACCCAGCGCGCCCAATCGCAGCTGGCAGGGTCGGCCACAGGATCGCAGATTAACACCGTGCAACCAAAACCACGCACAATTGCAGCGAATGCGCGGCCAATTTTACCGGCGCCGACAATCCCTACGGTTTTACCGTGTAAATCAAACCCCATTAAACCCTGTAGCGAATAATCACCTTCCCGCACGCGATTGTGCGCCCGGTGAATATTGCGATTAAGCGCCAAAATAAGTGCAACGGCATGTTCAGCCACTGCATAGGGTGAATATTCCGGCACTCGGGCAATTACCAATTTTAGGCGTTTTGCCGCTGCCACATCCACCTGATTAAACCCTGCACAGCGCAACACAATAAATTGGATACCGCGCAGAGCCAAAGCTTCAAGGACCGGGGCTGATAAGTCATCGTTGACGAAACAACAAATACCCCCTGCCCCCTCAGCTAAGGGCACAGTATTTTTATTGAGGTGCACCGGCAAAAAAACTAATTCACATTCGCCTTCTAAGGCGGGACGCAGATACTGCTCATCATAGGGTTTACTGCTAAATACACATAACCGCATGTTTACTGACTCCGCTTCTCATTATTAACCCGGATAATCGGCTTAGGATTGTCTGCGCTGGCGCAGAGCCTCAAATAAACACACGCCGGTAGCTACAGATACATTAAGACTACTGACGCTGCCACACATGGGAATATGCGCTAGATAATCGCAGTGCTCGCGGGTTAAACGCCGCATACCACTGCCTTCAGCTCCCATTATCACCGCTATATTGCCGGTGAGATCAAGATCATAAATGGTATCTTTGGCATCTCCCGTGGTGCCAACTAACCACACGCCCAACTCCTGTAATTTTTCTAAACAGCGGGATAAGTTTGTCACGCTCACCAAGGGCACACTATCGGCCGCACCACAGGCAACTTTGCGCGCAGTCTCGGTTAAACCCGCTGAATTGTCTTTGGGAATAATAACCGCTTGAACACCCGCAGCATCGGCTGAGCGCAGACAGGCCCCTAAATTATGCGGATCGGTAACGCCATCTAGCACCAGTAAAAGAATAGGTGCGGCATCAGCAATTAATTGATACAAAAATGTTTCATCCTGCAGCTGCCCCGGTTTAGCCACTGCAATCACACCCTGATGATTGCCCTCGCCACTGCGGGCATCCATCTCCTTACGGGTTTGCCATTCCCAACTAATATCCTGCGCCTGCGCCAAATTAAGTACTTTTTGTATGCGCTGATCTTCGCGCCCGCGCAATACAAATAATTTCTCAATGCGCAAAGGCGCCGTTTTTAATAGTGACTGCACGGCGTGCAGCCCAAATACATATTCAGATTTTGCCATACCTATTGCTCTAAAAAGAAAGCCCTGAGGATCCGATCACCCAGGGCGCTGTTTACATCCCAAAATACGTGCACATATCATCAACGATAAAAACTTATTTTTTTGTTTTACTCGCGGATACCTTGTTTTTCACTTTGAGGGCAGGCTTTTTCACTGCGGCGGCCTTAGGTGATGTTTTTGAGGTTTTTACTGCAGGCTTGGGTTTAGACTGCCCCGCCTTGGCGGTTGCACCACCACTTTTGGCGGCGGTGGCTTTTGCCAGGGCTGTTTTTTTTGTGCCAACAGATTTAGTTGGGGCGGAATTTTTGCCTGTTGCTGCAGCGGGGGACTTTTTAGTTACAGCAAGCTTTGCCCCCGCTTTGGCTTTTTTGTTTGCTGGTGATTTTTTATCTGCCGCCGCAATTTTATTGGCACCAGCCTTTGGGGTAATTGTTGGCTTTTCCGCTCTTGCTGGCTTTTTCGCTGCCAGCGCTTTTTTATTTGCGGCGGGCTTTACTGCCGCGGCGGCTTTTTTAGCTGTGCCTGCGGCTGTTTTCTTAGTTGCCTTAGCAGCCGTTGCTGACGATGGCTTTTGCTTCGCTTTAGCAGCTGAAGTCACAGGTGCCGCCACCTTAACTTTTGCTTTAGCCTTTTCAGCATTAATTACCGGCGCAACGGCCTGTTGCGCGCTAGTTGCGCTATTTTTGGCTGAGCTTTTTGGCTTCTCTTTGCGCGAGGTTTTCTTTGCAGACGCCAGAGGTGCCACCGCCTGAGCGGCAGAACCTACTTTGCTTGTTACTCGTTCTTGCTCATTCGACTTATTTGGCGCCTTAACTGAGCTGTTTAATTGAGCCGCCGCTACTTTGCCGGGCGTTTTAGTATTGGCAGTCTCTATAGGAGCAGCGGTTGCGGCGCGCTTGCGAATGGTTGCCGCGCTGGTATTGACCGGCTTAGTTGCCCCAGCAATACCACCTTTAATACTCGCCTTATTAGCCGCTTGGTTTATTGGCTCTACTTTCGTAGCGGCAGAAAAATCCTGCGATTTACCCTTAGCGCCACGCTCGGCTTTGGATAATTTCTGTTTCTTCTTTTTCTTGCCGCCGCTCTTTGCTAGCTGTTCGGCATAAACAGGCTGCTGTTTTTTAGCCGGATGTTCATGCGGCACAAACGCTGTGCGCTTCGCCGATTTTTTATCGCGATTAAATTTAGCATTGGGCACACTTTTGCCCAGATGCTCCACCAATTCAAAATCGACTTTACGCTCATCTAGGCTTACACGAACCACTCGCACCGTTAAACGATCCCCCAAACGAAATACTCGTCCGGTGCGCTCCCCCACCAGACGGTGTTGCGCTGGTTGGTGGTGATAATAATCCTGCGGTAGGGATGAAATATGCACCAGGCCTTCAACAAATAAATCGCTCAATTCCACAAATAAACCAAAGCCCACCACCGCGCCCACAATACCGGGGAAAACCTCCCCTACTCGGCTTTGTAAATATTCACACTTAAGCCATCCCACCACATCGCGGG
>DAOQGS010000466.1:0-3281 GCA_035338675.1 Cellvibrionaceae bacterium | reverse complement strand
CCAGCAATATGTAGCCGGCGGTTGGCCCTCCATGACCCACCCGGTGGAATACGGCGGCCAGGGGCTGCCGGTCTCCATGGAAACCCTGGTGAGCGATATGGTGGGCGCCGCCAACTGGGCTTGGGGCATGTACCCAGGTCTCTCCCACGGCGCCATGCACACCCTGAGTTTGCACGGCACCGACGAGCAAAAAGCCACTTATCTTACCAAGCTCGTGGCCGGTGAATGGACCGGCACCATGTGTTTAACCGAATCCCACTGCGGCACTGACCTAGGCATGCTGCGCACTAAAGCCGAGCCTCAAGCCGACGGCAGCTACCGCATCAGCGGCAGCAAAATTTTTATCTCCGCTGGCGAGCACGATCTCACCGAAAATATCGTGCATATTGTGCTGGCGCGTATCCCCGGTGCCCCGGAGGGCACTAAAGGCATTTCTTTATTTATTGTGCCGAAATTTTTACCCGATGCCGCAGGTGCTGTGGGCCTGCGCAATGCAGTGAGCTGCGCCTCCATCGAACACAAAATGGGTATCCACGCCAACGCCACCTGTGTATTAAATTTTGATGGCGCCACCGGCTTTTTAATTGGCGAGCCCAACCGGGGCTTGCACTATATGTTCACCTTTATGAACAACGCCCGCTTGGGCACCGCGGTGCAGGGCCTAAGCCATGCGCAGTTGGGATTTCAAAAATCCTTAAGTTACGCCAAAGAGCGTTTGCAATCGCGCTCTTTATCCGGTGTGAAAAACCCTGCAGGTCCCGCCGACCCGATTATTGTGCACCCGGATGTGCGCCGCATGTTGCTTACCCAAAAAGCTATGGCCGAGGGAGGCCGTATGCTCGCCTATTCAACCGCTTTGTTGGTGGATAAAGACGCTTTTGCCAGCGACGAAGATCAGCGTAAAGAAGCCTCGGAATTATTGGCCCTGTTAACACCCATAGCCAAAGCCTTTATGACCGAAACTGGGTTTGAATGCGCAAGCCTTGCCCTGCAGTGTTTTGGTGGCCACGGTTATATTCAAGAGTGGGGTGTGGAGCAGAATCTGCGCGATAGCCGTATTGCCATGTTGTATGAGGGCACCACTGGTATTCAGGCGTTGGATTTATTGGGCCGCAAAATTTTAATGACCCAAGGCGAAAGCCTAAAACGCTTTACCAAAATTATTCACAAATACTGCAAAAGCCAGGAAGGCAATGACCAGATGGCGGAATTTATTGAACCGCTGGCCGCCAAAAATAAAGAGTGGGGCGAGCTCACCCTGCAGATTGGCATGAAGGCCATGAGCAACCCGGATGAAGTTGGCGCTGCTGCAGTGGATTATTTAATGTATTCAGGCCTTGTCACCTTTGCCTACTGGTGGGCGCGGGCAGCGGAAATTGCCCTGAATAAACAAGATGAGCCTTTTTACGCCGCTAAACTCACTACCGCGCGTTTTTTCTATCAGCGTTTATTGCCCCGCACCCTAGCCCATGCAGCGGCCATGAAAACCGGTGTGGATGGTTTGCTGGCACTGGATGCGGAGCATTTTTCGTTTGATTAAACACGGCTAAATGAATAAAAAAGGCTGCTGCGGCAGCCTTTTTTGTGGGCGCTCCCATGGCGTGAATATCCTGCGTAAACCACCCGTCATCCTGCGCGCAGTCCCAGGATCCATTTATGTTTGGCCCTAACCGTTCAGTACATTCTAATGTATTTTTATTTGGCCTTTCGTCGCTTGCAGCCTGTTGCCAAGATGTGGGCCGCTAGCATGGTGTTATTAACCCGGCGGCATTTAGTGCCGGGTTAATAAAGTGCTTATTTACTCGCTTTACGGAAGCAATGAATACACATCATTTCAGACCGTCAACAAGAGGGACCTTTTTGACAAGCCTACAGGGATTGTATTCACGGCCTGTCTGAAACGATGTGTATTCATTGCCGGTGCCTAGGCGGTAAGGAGCGTCGCCGGATTTATCTTGGTTCGGATTAAAAGGTGCTGATGGGTTGCGGTTAATTAACTGGCCAGTTTATTAATGGGAGACTGCTCTAGGTATTTTTCCATGCAGGAAATAAGTTCTTCGCGGTTGACGGGTTTGGCTAAAAAATCATTGCCCTGGGCGCGAAAACACTCGTCTATGTCACAAGGCTGGGTTTTGGCGCTAACAAAGACAATCGGCAACTGTTCGCGGGAGTAGCGGTTGCGAATTAACCGGCAGGTTTCAATGCCGGATAATTTCGGCATCATAATATCCAGCAAAATTAAATCGCAGCTGAGCCCCATATAAAGCGCGTCAATGGCCTCCTGGCCATTGGCTGCTTCATAGACAATAAAGCCATATTTAAGGCCCTGGCTGCGTAAAATGGTGCGGTTGATAGCTTCGTCATCCACCACCAGAATTTTTTTCAACGATAAATTAGGCTGGTAATTTTTTGGATAAAACACCGGTAGCAGGCTCTCGTGATGAGGGTGTGCAGGGCTGTCGGGTGGCTGTATTTCCCCTGCGGGTACCGCTGCTGGGGTTGCGGGCGTATTGGGGGGCTTTGCCAGGGGTTGGTTAATTTCATCGGCACTGGCTTGTTTAAGCCACACGCTAAAGGTAGTGCCTTCGCCCGGTTTTGAGTGCACTTGTAAAGCACCACCCTGTGCCTCAACAAAATACTTAGCGATGGTTAAACCCAAGCCGGTGCCATTTTTCGTTAATGCGCCGGAGGACGCTATCTGGGTAAAGGATTCATAAATATTCGGTAATTGCTCTTCGCTAATACCGATCCCCGTATCTTGAACAATGATGCATAGCGCATCGGCTGAGGCAGTAACATCAATGCTAATGGTGCCGCGCTCGGTATATTTAATCGCATTGGTCAGCAGATTGTAGATTACGCGCCGAGTGCGTTCGGCATCGCCAAATAAAAGCGGGTACTCGCCAGTGGCGCGGTTGATTAATTGCACTTGGTCAGCGGCTAAATTTGGTGTGCATTCGTGTACTACTTCGGCAATTACCGAGGTGATATTAAAACAGGAGCGCACCAATTGTAGGGAAGCGGTTTTGGCGGTGGAGAAATCCAACACATCATTAATTAAACGCTCCAAGCGGCGCCCACAGTTGAGGATCATATCAATGTGTTTGAGTGTGGTTGCCGATTGATTGCCCGCAATACCGTCCTGCAACGCCTGGGCTATGCCAATAATACCATTGACCGGTGTGCGCAGTTCGTGGGAGGTATTCGCCATAAAATCATCTTTTAATGAATCCAGCTCCCGCAATTTGGCATTGAGGTGTTTTTGCCTGCGATAGCGGCGG
>DAOQGS010000465.1:0-3295 GCA_035338675.1 Cellvibrionaceae bacterium | reverse complement strand
GGCGGTTGATGTCCAGCGTATAGTGCTTTTTGCCGAGGGTGCCAGCGGTTATTTCGCTGTTGATAAAAGATTCTGCTGTGGGTTTTTTGCTGATGAAATTAAGTGTGCCCCCGGGTTCGGCCTGGCCGAAAAAAAGAGTGCCAGGGCCTTTTAACAATTCGACCCGTTCAATAACCGCCGGTAATAATTTTGTGCCTGTGGTATCGCCAATGCGCAAACCATCAAAAAAGATAGCGGCGCGCCCAAAGCCGCGAATATAAATATCATCGTTGGTGTCGGCTAAGCCATCCGCAGGCATAACGCCGCTGGCGAATTTTAATACATCTGCTAAGTCTTCCGGCTTTTGATCGCTGATTAATTGTTGCGGCAATACATTGGTAAAGCGCACCGAATCAAAATAATTCACGCCGGCCTGCAGCTGGCTGTTGCGCACCGTAGTGTAGCGAAATGGATAGGTGAGATAACCCAGTACGACAATTTCTTCAATTTCAGTTTGCGCAGCCGTTGTCGCAGGTGCGGGGCTGGCGAGGTTTTTTTGCAGTAAATAAGAATTGCTCTGCGCCTGATAACTAAAGGTTAAATCGGTGCCCTGCAGAAGTTGTTGCAGGCCTGTCTCCACGCTTAAGCGGCCGTTAACCGGCTGGCCGTATAAACCCGCCACCAGTTGATCGTCTACTACTAAAGTGATGTGTGCCTGTAGAGCAAATTCAATTAGGCCTGCGGCGAGATTTTGCGCAGGTAGATCAAAATATTGAATAGCATGGGCGGTTGTGTTGGCGGCGCGGGCCTGGGGCGCTAAAGCCGTTAAAAATGAGCACAACAGGAGGATTCGAACGATTAACACCATAGCCTAACAAGCCTAACGCAACTTGGTTTTTAGGCGCACCATAACGCCTCCTTAAAACGCACTATGATCAATAGCTAAAAAAACCAGGCCCAAAAAATGGGCCTAACTATTCACCACAGTTTTTTGGGTTGCCTGCTTGAGCACCCAAATATTCCCGGTTACAACCGCGCTGAGCATTGTAGCCGCAAAAAAAATCCGTAACCCATCCTGTGTGTGAATTCTGAGTGTTAGCGGACATTTTTACTGGGGAGCTGGCAGATAGGGGGGGCGTTTGGCGCGCGGGGGCTAAAAACCTAAGTGCGCAGATAAATGCCCTAAAAATTCCGCGCCCTCGGTGCAGCAATTTTTAGGGCATAACAAAGCCTTGTAGGTGGGTTAGATATGCCCCATGTGTTTGCCGACAATTTGCAGCAGCGGCTTAAAGACCTTAGGAGCTGCGCACACCACATGGCCTTGCTCTAAATATTCATTGCCGCCTTTAAAATCGCTGACCATGCCACCGGCTTCTTTAATTAACAAAATGCCCGCCGCCATATCCCATTCTTTTAAATTCATCTCCCAAAAGCCATCAAAACGGCCAGCGGCAACATAGGCTAAATCAAGCGCAGCGGAACCGGCCCTGCGCACACCGGCGGTTTGGCCTGCAACTTCCCTCAAACAATTTAAGTAGTCGTCTATGTGTTCCAGCGCGAAGCCGTTAAAAGGCACGCCGGTACCGATCAAGGCACCATCTAGGCTGCGGCGGTTGCTAACGCGGATACGGCGGTCATTTAAGTGCGCGCCGCGGCCTTTGCTGGCGGTAAATTCTTCCCGTTTGATCGGGTCGTAGACCACCGCGTGGGTCAGCACACCCTTGTAGGCGCAGGCGATGGAAACGGAAAAATGGGGAATGCCGTGGAGGAAGTTAGTCGTGCCATCCAGCGGGTCGATGATCCATACATAGTCGCTGCTGTTGCTGCGGCCGGTTTCTTCGCCCAAAAACGCGTGGTCGGGATAGGCCTTTTTTAGGTGGTAGAGGATTTCCTGCTCGGCTTTTTTATCAATCTCGCTGACAAAATCGTTGCGGCCTTTTTCTTCGATGGTCAGTAAATCCACGCGCTCGATGGCGCGCTCAATAATTTCACCGGCTTTACGGGCGGCTCTAAGAGCCATTGTTAACATGGGTTCCATGGTGTAACTCAAGGTAGGGGCAAAAAGCCGCGCATTGTAGCAGCGAGGGGCCTTGCCAGCCAGCGAAACTCCTGCCCGCCGCCGCTTCGCCTGGCGGCCGCCTTCTGCTAGACTGCGCGGCTTTTTTGCGCCCCCCTAACGTTACGCTGTGACCACCGCCCTATGACTGCCCATTGTTTTGACCGCATCCGCATTGTGTTGGTAAATACCACCCACCCCGGCAACATCGGCGGCGCGGCGCGGGCCATGAAGAATATGGGCCTAGCCCGCTTGGTATTGGTGGCGCCCAAGGAGTTTCCGTCCGAGCGCGCCCTGTGGCGGGCGGCCAGCGCCCAGGATGTATTAGAAAAGGTCCAGGTGGTGGATACCCTGGAGGAAGCCGTGGCCGATTGCGCTTTGGTGCTTGGCACCAGTGCCCGCGAGCGGCGCATTCCCTGGCCCTTGTTAACGCCCCGCCAGAGTGGTGAGCGGGTGATTACCGAAGCGGCGGCGGGCCATGAGATCGCCATAGTGTTTGGCCGAGAAGATCGCGGCCTCACCAACGAAGAGCTGCAATTGTGCCAATTCCACATTCATATTCCCTCCAACCCCGACTACAGCTCCCTTAACCTGGCTGCCGCTGTGCAGGTGATCGCCTATGAATTGCGTGTGCACTGGTTGGAGCGGCAGGCGGGGCGGGAGTTGGTGTTTGACGATTGGGATCAGCCGCCAGCCGCCTCCAAAGATTTAGAGCTGTATTTTCAGCACCTTGAGCAGACTCTGACGGAGTTAAATTTTTTAACCCCGGATAACCCGCGCCAAACCATGACCCGTCTGCGCCGTTTGTTTAACCGGGTGCGCCTTGACCAGATGGAGTTGTCCATTCTGCGCGGCATGTTGACGGGGATTCAGAATTTTATTTATCACAGCCAAAAACGTCTGGCCAAGTTACAGGCTGGTACTAAGCCTGCGGATGACTCAATACCCGATTAAAAGACTAGGATATTTACTTGATTAAAACACTCGGGTATTTGATAATTTAAGGACAGATCAGGAGGCATAAGTATGCGACTTACAACTAAAGGCCGCTACGCGGTGACAGCTATGTTGGACCTAGCCCTACACGCCAATGCAGGGCCGGTGAGCCTTGCCGATATTTCCGGGCGGCAGGAGATTTCCCTTTCGTACCTTGAGCAGTTGTTCGCCAAGTTGCGGCAGAACCAGTTGGTGCAGAGTGTGCGCGGCCCCGGCGGCGGCTATCGGCTCGGCGGGCCACAGGATCAAATATTCGTTGCGGAG
>DAOQGS010000464.1:0-3310 GCA_035338675.1 Cellvibrionaceae bacterium | reverse complement strand
CCCGGTTGGCCACCGCCCGCCGCTGCATAATGGTTACTGCGGCGGCAAATACATTAACCGGCCCTTGCAATTGGTGAATGGCGCCATTGAGTGTTTCGCGCATGCCTTGCACTAATTCTTGTTCCGCCATCAGCGCTTTTAAGGCGGTTAAATGGGTGTCCCGCTGGCGCCTGCGCACATCGGTAATATCGTTAAATACCAGCATTTTGTAGTGAATAACGGTCTGTTCAAAAAAGCCGTCGGCCGTTTCGCCCTGCACGTCAATACAGGTGCCAAAACAGGAAAAATAACGGGGCGTGTAGCTGCCCTGCTCGATGGTAATTTCTTTACTGGTAAATCCCTGGCCGTTTTGCAATAAGGGTTCTAATTTACCGTCCAGTTTTTCACCCAAAATACTCAGCAGTGTTTCTTGGGTTTTATCCGGCGCTAAATCCGCCGCAATGGCTACAAAACTGGGGTTGGATAACACCACTTTGCCCTGCTCATCCAGCACCACCATGGCTTCGGGGGCGGCATTAATTACCGCTTCAATCATGGCTTTTTGGTTGAGTACCCGCTGCTCTAATTGATGTATCTCCGTGCAGTCCCGATGCATGCCTAAATAATTAACGGTTTCGCCCTTTTCATTAATGACCGGCGCTACAGTTAACTCCGCTAGATATAAAGAGCCGTCTTTGCGGCGGTTTAACAACATACCCGCCCAGGGTTTTTGTTGCGCCAGGCGCCCCCAAAGGGCTTGGTAGGCTAAACGGGGGGTGGTGTGGTTGGAGAGAATGGATTCGTTTTTGCCGATGACCTCCTCCATGGCATAACCGGTCACCTGGGTAAACATGCGGTTGGCATAGAGAATATTGGCTTTTAAATCGGTAATAGAGATGGCCACCGGGCAGTGCTCCACCGCTTGAAAAAATACTTCTTCCGACAATAACTCTTGCTCGGGCAGCAGGCCTTGGGCGATTTTTTTGCTGGCCACTAATAGGCCTGACGGATCGGGAAGTGGCTGCCCAAGTTTACGCATATTCTGTCCTCTGGCTGATAACCCGCCTAAATACCTAAAAAATTTCATCCGGCGGTGTGCTAACGGGCAGGGGCAAAATGTGTGCCCAACTGACAAAGGCCTATTTACTGGGGGCAAGCGCTACAAGCCTGTCGCATTTGTCGCAAATACTACAAATGGCCGCGCTCGGGCCGATTTTTATTTGTCGCAAAACCCACACAACAGCCCGACAAAACGGCATTGTCGGCGGCGCTGTTGCGACAAAATAAAGCCAAAAAAATCCCCCAACCGACAATTTTCGCCAAAAAGGTGCGTGGCATAGTTTCTGCAATTTCGCTCATACGCTTACTACCTAGACACCCGCAATGAATACACATCATTTCAGACACGCCGTGAATACATCCGTGTAGGCTCGTCAAAAAGGTCCCTTTTTTTGATGGTCTGAAATGATGTGTATTCATTGCTTTTGCACAGCTAGTAAGAAGTTTAATGGCCGGAATTTCACCACTGTAAATCGCGCTGAAAAACCGCGCTGCACAGCCAGCCTGTGTCCTTGCGAAAGCACTGTGTTTAACCCCAATAGTTGAGATACGGGTATGGATTATTTACTGCTTTTTATCAGCACCACCCTAGTAAACAACATGGTGTTGGTGAAATTTTTAGGCCTCTGCCCTGTGATGGGTGTAACCAATAAATTGGATTCCGCCATCGGGATGGGCCTGGCTACCACCTTTGTTATCACCGTTTCATCTTTATGTGCTTGGGTAATCGACGAGTTATTGTTAATCCCCATGCATATCGAATATTTGCGCATTTTATCCTTCATTTTATTGGCCGCTGCGGTGGTGCAATTTACTGAGGCGGTGATGCGCAAAGCCAGCCCACTTTTGCATAAATCCCTCGGCATTTATTTACCGCTCATTGTTACCAACTGCGCGGTGTTAGCCGTGCCGCTGCTCAATACCAGTTTGCACCACACCCTAGGCCAAAGCCTTATTTATGCGGTGGGCTCATCGGTTGGTTTTACCCTCGTTATGGTGATTTTTGCAGGCCTCAGAGAGCGTCTGGCCATAGCTAATGTGAGTGAAACCTTCAAAGGCACACCGATTGGATTAATTACCGCAGGCTTGTTATCGCTCATTTTTATGGGCTTTAGCGGCATGATTTAAGAGGGCAACACGCCATGTTTATCGCTACATTCGTTTTAACCCTGCTGGGGTTATCACTGGGTTTATTGTTGGGAATCGCCGCCAAAGTATTTGCCGTGGGGGATGAAAATCCGCTGGTTAAAGAAGTGGAGGGCCTATTGGCTGGCAGCCAGTGCGGCCAGTGCGGCTACCCCGGCTGCGGGCCTGCGGCCAAAGCCATAGTCGATGGCGACGCGCCCATCACCTGCTGCCCACCCGGCGGCAAAAGCGTAATCGAGGCTCTGGCTAAGTGTTTGGATATCGACCTGAACAGCCTGGGTGAAGTGGCCGGGCCCAAGATTGCCCGCATCGAAAAAGAACTCTGCGTGGGCTGCACCCGCTGCTTCAAAGTCTGCCCCACCAACGCCATTGTGGGCGCCAATAAACAGCTGCACGTAGTGATGGAAAAAGCCTGTATCGGCTGCTCCAAATGCGCCGAGGAGTGCCCGGAGGATTGCATTGCCATGATTCCCGAGCCGGTCACCCTCAACAACTGGCACTGGCCCAAACCTGAACTGGTGCCCTTGGCCGCGTCCGCCTAACTCGCCTGCATTTACCTGCCGTATCAGAAGTAGCGCTTATGTTTAACCTCAAAACCATTATGCCGGGGGGCGTGCACCCGGACGGCCACAAGGATGCCACCGCCACCCGCCCCATACTCACCAGAATACCCCTGCCGCCCAGGCTTTATTTACCCTTGGGCCAGCAGGCCGGCGAGCAATCGCGCCCCCTGGTTAAGGTGGGCGAGCAGGTACTCAAAGGCCAGCGTATTGCGATTTCGGGCGGCAGCCTGTCCTCCAATATTCACGCCCCCACCTCCGGCACTGTGGTAGCCATCGACGACATCACCGCTCCCCACCCTTCCGGCTTGCCCACCCGCGCCATAGTGATTGAAAGCGATGGCGAGGACCGCTGGATTGAGCTGACCGAACACCTCAATCCCAAAGAGCTAAGCCCTGAGGAGTTGGCCACCAAGGTGGAAGAAGCGGGCATCGTGGGCATGGGCGGGGCTATATTCCCGGCGGCCGTGAAACTGCGCCAAGGCCGCCGCTATGAAATTAAAACCCTGCTGGTAAACGGCGGCGAGTGCGAACCCTACCTCACCACCGACGATCGCCTGATGCGC
>DAOQGS010000463.1:0-3321 GCA_035338675.1 Cellvibrionaceae bacterium | reverse complement strand
CCGCCTGTATCGGGAAGCGCGCCCCGGCGCCAACTACGCCTGGTCATTAAAATTGCTGCAGGAATATAAGCAGCGCAGGCCCGAGGTGTTAACCAAATCCGGTTTGATGGTGGGTTTAGGGGAGACCAAAGAAGAAATTATCGAGACCATGCAACACATGCGGGAGCATCAAATCGACATGCTCACCATCGGCCAGTACCTCGCGCCGTCTAAGTCCCACTTGCCGGTGAAGCGTTATGTGGAGCCCGCTGAATTCGACGACTATGCCCGCATTGCCAAAGAGCTGGGCTTTGTACACGCCGCCTGCGGCCCCCTGGTGCGCTCGAGCTACCACGCGGATAAACAGGCCCACGGTGAGCTGGTGAAATAGGGGGGTTCAACCCGTGGCGGTGATACAGCAGCGGGTGGTGATGCGCAGATGAATGCATCGGCTTGGAATCACCGCTATAAACTCGTCAACCTCTCAGCGGCTCCCCACTGCCTGCCTGCCATAGCTGCCTGGCAGCACGACCAATGGGTGCAAACCCTGCGGCCCAAACAGGCCGATTTATTCACCCCCGCGCCGAATATTCCCGCTGACGCCCTGCAGGAGCGGCAATCCCAACTGCGCCAACACCTAGGCGCCAACCTGATTCCCACCACCTTTGTACTGCTGGAAAAGGGTCGCGCGGTAGGCTCGGTAAGCCTGGTGAATTACCGCCGCCAGAATGAAAAAACACAAAAAACTAAGCCGCTAACAACCGAGGTCATGGATGGGCAGGCGGGTGATAAAGACGCCCAGAGTATTTGGCTCACCAATATGTATGTGTTGCCGGAGCACCGCAAACAGGGGCTTGCCCAGGTACTGCTCAACCGAGCCGAAGACTACGCCCGCAGCCTGCAGCTCAAACACATTTATCTCTACGCCCAAGACGCCGAGGGCTACTACAAAAAACGCGGCTGGCTGGTGTTAAAAACGGTGAATTTAGACGGGCAAAAATTAAAGGTTTTGGTGCGGCATTTATAAAGTGCGAACCGCTGAAAAATGTCATTTGCATAAAAACAATTGCACAATTTTCAGCGGTTCAGGAGTTGATAAGCGCGTCTGCTTAATCTTTTAAATTATCAGCGTGTAAACCACATTCTTTTTTCGTCGCCGCTTCCCACCACCAGCGCCCCTCCCGCTCATGTTGGCCGGGCCCAACTGTTTTGGTGCACGGTTCGCAGCCAATCGACACAAAACCCCGCTCGTGTAACAGGTTGTAAGGCACCTGGTAGGCGCGGATGTAATCCCACACCTGTTGGGAAGTCCAGTTGGCTAGGGGATTGTATTTAGTGAGGGTTTCGCCTGGGCGGGCAAAGGCCGGGTCAAGTTGTACCACCGGTAAATTGAAGCGGGTGCCGGGGCTCTGATCTTTGCGCTGGCCGGTGATCCAGGCATCCAGTGTCAGCAATTTATTGCGCAGCGGGGCAATTTTGCGAATGCCGCAGCACTCGGCGTGATCGTCCTGATAAAAGCTAAATAGGCCCTTTTCGCGCACCAGGGCACGCACCGCTTCGCCATCGGGGCTGAGTACATCGATGGCGATTTTGTAGTGATCGCGCACGCGCTCAATAAATTGATAGGTCTCAGGGTGTAAGCGGCCTGTGTCTAAGCAAAACACCTGAATATCAGGCTTTATTTGGCTGGCAATATCAATCAGTGCCACATCTTCGGCACCGCTAAAAGAGATAGCGATATTCCCGTGCTCCTGCAGGGCAAATTCCATAATGGTAAACGGCGAAGCGTTGAGCAATTTGGCTTCAATATCGACAAGAGGGATTTGGTTCATGGTGGCTCCCGCGCAAAAGCCCAGAATACCATCATGGCCCAGGCCGCGTGCAATTGCCGCGGTAAAAATTGCATCCTCTGGCTGAATTGGTGAGAATGGCGGCCTTTATGTAAGACGCGTTTGCTCGGCCTCAAGGTTCGGGCCTTTTATTGTTGACCCTTGCTGATGAGGACTTATTGTGGAAATTGCCTGCTTAGATCTTGAAGGTGTATTGGTGCCTGAGATATGGATTAAATTCTCCGAGAAAACGGGAATTTCCGAATTGCGCGCGACCACCCGCGACATCCCTAATTACGATGAATTGATGAAAATGCGCCTGGCTATTTTGGCCAAACATCAATTGGGTTTAAAAGAAATTCAAGAGGTAATTGCAACTCTATCGCCATTAGATGGCGCCATTGATTTTGTCAATTGGCTACGCGAGCGCTTTCAGGTGGTGATTTTATCAGACACTTTCTATGAATTTGCCGGCCCTTTAATGGCGCAATTAGGTTATCCCACTTTGTTATGTCATAAACTCACTGTGGACGACAAAGGCATGGTGGTGGATTACAACCTGCGCCAAGCCAACCCCAAGCGCCAAGCTATTTGTGCGTTTAAAACCCTGTATTACCGCACCATCGCCTGCGGCGATTCCTACAACGATACCACCATGCTGGCTGAAGCGGACGCCGGTATTTTATTTCACGCCCCTGAAAATGTAATTCGAGAATTTCCGCAATTTCCTGCGGTGCATACTTACGCGGATTTGAAACAGGAATTTATCAAAGCCAGCATCCGCCCGCTCAGCCTATAATCTGGCGCAAAAGCGCTCTTATCGAGCGCTTTTGCGAGCTCGGCAATTACTGTTTTTTAGCCCGGTATTGCTCGGGAATTTGCGCCGGTGAATCAATAACCTCGGTGATTTTTTTCAACAAGCCGTCGCCAATATCGTAAATCCAACCATGGATTGATAAATCCTGCCCCTGATCCCAGGCATTTTGCACCACGCTTGAGTGGCTGACGTTAGCTACCTGCTGGCTGACGTTTAATTCACACAATAAATTAATCCGCTCACGCTCGGTAAGCTCGTCGGTGAACTGTTCCCGGCGGTTGTAATAAACATCGCGAATATTGCGCAGCCAATGATCGGCAAGGCCAACCTGTTTATCGCCCAAGGCCGCTTGTACGCCACCGCAGCCATAGTGGCCGCAGACAATAATGTGCTTAATTTTTAAGACGTGAACTGCGTAAAACAACACCGACAAACAGTTTAAATCCGTATGTACCACGGCGTTGGCAATATTGCGGTGAACAAATAATTCGCCGGGCAATAAACCTAATAACTCATTGGCGGGCACACGGCTGTCAGAGCAACCGATCCAGAGCATTTCAGGCGTTTGTTGAGCCACTAATTTCTTAAAAAAATCAGGGTCCCGGGCTTTGATGTCGCTCGCCCAACGGGCGTTATTTTCAAACAAAAAGTTAAGTTCACTCATTGGGGGCACCTCGCTTGAATCAGCTCGGGAGT
>DAOQGS010000462.1:0-3321 GCA_035338675.1 Cellvibrionaceae bacterium | reverse complement strand
CTGGCGGTGGTGGCAGTGGGGATGGCCAAAAAGGCTCCGTCACCATCGGCGGCGTGCGTTACAACCTGACGCAGTGCACACGAACCAACCAGCCGTCTATTTCTGGAACTTCCACCTTTAAACAGTTCTTCAGCGTACGCCAAGACCCTCTGCCCTGGGGTGCTGTGCAGGGCTCCATCGACGTGGCTGCCCATTTCAAAGCCTGGGCTGATGCTGGCATGAAACTAGGTACCGACTTCGACTATATGGTACTCGCCACCGAAGGTTACGATGGCAACAGGCAGTCAGCTGGTAATGCCGAACTGTGGATCAGTACCGGTACCGCAACAAGCTCATCCAGTTCAAGCAGTTCTTCTGGCGGCAACAGCTGTGGCACCGTGGGTGGTGTACCAGTTTGTTGTGACATCAGCGCCGATCCAGATGGCGATGGCATGGGTATGGAAAATAACAAGGTGTGTACCGTCACCGATAAAACAGTCGGCTACACCCCGCCAAACCCAGCTGATGTTCTGGCCGCTATTAACGTAGGTGGTACTGGCGCTGCGGTGCAAGTTGGCAATATTTACTTTGCACCTAACCGCTACATGACCGGCGGTACAGCAAATTCCACCACAGCAACTATCACCGGCGGTAATGATTTGTTCAAAACTGAACTCTACGGTGATTTTTCGGCTTCTATTCCTGCTAGCAACGGGCGCTACTCGGTTGAGTTAGGCTTCGTCGAGATGTACCACACAAGCACCAATGCTCGTTCATTCAACGTGGCGATTGAAGGCCAGCGCGTGCTGACCAATGTGGACATTTTTGCAGAGGTTGGTGCCAACACTGCATTGAAAAAGACATTTGAAGCTAGTGTTACCGATGGAAAATTGGATATTGCGCTTACCACTAACACGGATAACGCCACCCTAAGTTCCATTTTGGTACGTAAATCCACCAGCAGCTCCTCGTCCAGCTCTAGCTCATCAAGCTCTTCATCGAGCAGCTCAAGCTCTAGCTCTTCATCGAGTAGCTCCAGCTCTTCGTCTAATAGCTCCAGCTCTTCGTCAAGTAGCTCAAGCTCCTCATCATCTTCCTCCAGCAGCTCCGGTGGTCAGGTGGCAGGGGCGCTGGATACCTCAGCGCTTGTATTGATGCTCGCTGGTTTGATTGGCTTCAAGCGTCGTTCACGCGCCGCTCGCTAATTCACTGGCAGATAAAAAGCCGCCTTTATAGGCGGCTTTTTTTTGCCTATGGATTCTGTATTTTCCTAAGTGTCGCTCGTATGTTTCTTTAATCATTAATATTAACCCGGCGGCTTTTTATGCCGGGTTAATAACTGCGGCAAGGATGCCGCGCCAAAGGCGCAAGCCGCCGCGAGCTCCGCTAAAACAAGAAAATCCACGCATTTTCGCAAGTGTCAGCGGAGCGAGGGCAAAATAGATCAGGACGATCTATTTTGCCGCCGGGTTAATAGTGTTTTAACCTGGCAGCTCCCCCATAAAAACAATTGTATCCACCTGTGGGTATATGAGCGCGATTTGTATAAAAAGCGCTGTCAATTCGAACGCCTATTAGCTGGACAAAAAAATTTTTTGCAGGAAATTTTTCCTGCGTTGAAAATTAGGCTGTTTTTTTGGCTTTTTATTCGCTTTGCGCTGATTGCAGGCCAGCCAAATAATGTTGCTAGGCTTGGTTTTACTTAGCATTGGCGATATGTATTCGAGAAAAACAATTTACTACCCGATCGGTTTTTGGCACTTGTGTATTGTGTTGACGGGAGTAACTCTATTTTAAATCGCCCAAACATGATGTGTGTTGATTAAGTGACACTTTCTCAAGCGCTTTCTGATGCGCATTTTGCTCAGAGCTCAGGTTGAGTCAGGCTGTGTTCCTAACTAAATTGGCTTGATCAACTAACAGCCTGTTGAAACGCTACCTTGCCAAAGAGTCGCGGCCTAGGTGTTAAAACGAGCGGATAAAAAGTAAATTGATTCAGGTTAATTAGATGTGTGTTCTGGGTAAACAGCCGCTGATAAAACGCCAACGATCTAATGGGGAAACTTACGCAGGTTAAACCCTCACGCTTTTTATTCCATAAATTAAAAAGATGATGTGTTAGCTCAGCGAGCTGGTTGACAGTAATGTGTCTCATTGGCCAGCGGTTGGTTATAAAGAAACTTCAACCGGCAGGCTGAGTATTGCAGCTAATAGCTTGTGGCTTAAATACACGACGCCAAATAATCTTAATGTGTTGGTAAAAGCCAACAAATACCGTGAAGCTGAGTAATAGTCATTTTTAACGTATCGCAGGAAATTTTTTAATTCTAATTAGAGACGTATTACATAAATTAAATAGTCATACCGGAACCAATTCACAGCAGCTGTAAAGCCCCGTGCGTTAAGCTGATAAGGAATCAAATAGGTAAGGGCTAACTCTTCATGTAGTAATTTAGACCATAATAGGCGAGGTTGTTTTGCTTTCATGGCTAGATCACGACTGAGGTGAAAAACCGTTTGAGCAGTGGAGAACAATAATTTTAAGCAGCGAGAAAATATTTCAAAAAACAACTTCTTTGCTGCCCTCCAAAACGTTAATTCCTATATTTATAAAGGCCGGAGATTACTATGAACATTAAAAATATTCTGCAAACGGGCAAAATAGCATTAGGTGCATTAGCACTGGGTTTGTCTTTAGGCGCGCAGGCTGATACCAGCGCCACTGGTAACAATAATGGTTTCTACTATTCGTTTTGGAAAGATAACGGCAATGCTAGCTGGCAATTACTGTCTGGCGGCCGCTATACCCTCACTTGGGATAGATCAACGAACAACGTGGTAGGTGGTAAGGGCTGGAACCCAGGTACCAACAACCGTGTTATTAGTTACACTGGTACGTACAACGGCTCAAGCTCGCAAAACACTTATTTGGCACTTTATGGTTGGACCCGCAGCCCGCTGGTTGAATACTACGTAATCGAAAGCTGGGGTTCTTACAACCCATCAAGCTGTTCTGGTGGTACAAGCTACGGCAGTTACCAAAGCGATGGCGCTACCTATGATATGCGTAAATGTACGCGCACCAACCAGCCCTCTATCGACGGTACTCAAACCTTTAGCCAGTACTTCAGCGTTCGCAACCCTAAAAAAGGCTTTGGCCAAGTTAGCGGCACCATCACTTTTGCCAACCACGCTAACGCTTGGAAAAGTAAAGGCTTGAACCTGGGTAACCACTTCTATCAAATCATGGCTACTGAGGGTTACCAAAGCCAAGGCAGTTCGGACATTACGGTAAGCGAAGGCCCAGGCTCCAATTCCTCATCGTCTAGCTCGTCAAGCAGC
>DAOQGS010000461.1:0-3352 GCA_035338675.1 Cellvibrionaceae bacterium | reverse complement strand
GTTAACTGCGGTTTTTAACTAAAAGCCTGGGAGAAATTAATAACGCAAAATCAGCCCTAATAACTGCTGCATATCTTCGAATACCTCCACCCCCGCCGGGGCCGGACTGTGATGGGTGCGCCAGGGCGGCCTAAATAACAGCACGCGCATACCCGCACTCAAACCCGCCAGCGCCCCCACATTGGAATCCTCCACAACGCAGCAAAATTGCGCCGGTACGCCCTGAGCCTCGGCGGCCGCCAAATAAACATCTGGCGCAGGTTTGGGTTGGGGTACATGTTCGGCGCTGACAATATTAGCGGCAAAATAATCAATTAACCCGGTGCGGGTGAGGTTCAGCTGAATTTTGGCAAGCCCGCCGTTACTCGCCACGGCCAAAGCAATCCCCCGCGCGCGGACAGCTGTTAACACCGCCTCAACCCCCTGCACAGGGGCTAGCTGCTGGGCAAATAAGGCTTCACTGGCCTCATCCAGCTGCTCGCGAAAATCCCCGGGCAGGCGCCCGGGGTAACTCTGCTGCAAGGTCTCTATGCACTGAGTGAGGGTTTTGCCGATAAACAGCCTTTCGCACTCATCTGCACTCAACACAATCTCATAACGCGCCAGCACCTGCGAAAAAGCCTGTGCCGCCAGGGCCTCGCTCTCCACCAACACGCCGTCACAATCAAAAATCACCAACATAAGCGCCCCAAGTCCACATCACTACCCGGCTTAAACAGGGCGTACATATTCGGCCAAAATTTTTGGCAGCTGCTGCTGAATCTGTGTTTTAAGCTCGATGTCGGCTTGGCTGAGGGTATTTAACAGGGTTTCCTGTTTAACCCAGGGGGTGAGCTTGCGCGCCTCGGGCAGAAAACTAATATGCCAGGGCTCGGCGGCAACAGCGGATGAGCCCGCTTCAAACGGCCGCACAAATTCACCATCTGTGCGGATAAATTCCGTTAACCAGCGATTAAATTCTTTTTGCACGCCGTGCAGGTATTCCTCTTGGGTCAACTGCAAACGGTAATTGGGCGGCAGCAGATTTTCGGCATACACATCCCAATCGGTGCCGAAATGATGGCGCGAGGTGCCAGGCAGTGCCGACCAACGCAAAATGGCAAACATTTTTTCCGCATCGGTGAGGGGCACTATATCGATGGGCTGCTCATTAGAATCCAACACCCGGCGCTCACCGCGGGCCTTGGCGTTCCAGATGGTTAATTGTTGGCTAAAACTGCGAAAGCCGCTGGCCAGGCGCAATTCAAAACCCGCATGTTGAGCCGCAGCCCGCAGGCGCGCTAAGGCATTGGCACTATTTTGGTGGATGGGGCGTTCAGCTAAACCGTAATTGATATGACTGTCGTCAAGCCCCAGGGCCTGTTCAAACATAGGGTTACTCTCTGCAAGATCGCAAAGGCTACTGCCTGTGCCGTGCGTAGATCAAAAAATGATGGTTGAATTTTGCACCGCAACCAAATGCGGTCTATGCTGCTAGGGCATGAGGTTAATGCAACTGTAAACTCCCAGGCAAATCGCACAGACGATACCGCCCAAGATAATAAAACGTGCAGGAAGTAACAACATGGCAGCAATTCATAGTGAGCTTCTCAATTTAAAAAACCTCGGCATGGCGTCCGTTAACATCTTACGCGCTGTGGGCATTAATAATTACCAGGATTTATCCGAAATAGGCGCGGTAGAAGCCTATTGCCGCATTAAGGCGCGGGGAATCCACGTTTCTAAAGTCATGCTCTATGCGCTGCAAGGCGCGCTCTTAGACATGCACTGGAATGACCTACCCCCGGCATTAAAGGCTCAGCTAGTGGAAGAAGCCGAGGCTTTGGAGCAGGTATAAGGCCTTAAGGTAACCCGCTCATGTACTGGCTGCGCGTTCAGGCCCGCAGCCAGTTCGTGTTATGTATTGGCATTGGCCCCGCATAAATTCAGCTGCTTTTTGCCACCATTTTTATCCCTCATAGCCCCCTGTGAACGCTTGTGTTAGCCCCTAGGCGAGAACACAATGCAGCTTTTTGCGCGGCTAAACACTAGTTCCGCCACTAGTTAAAGCAGCCATGAGTGAGGTAGCTATGCACAACGGGGCAGATATTCTCTTTGAACACACCTACGCAGGTCTCGGCGAAGCCTTTGCAACGCCCTGCGCCCCCACACCGGTGGCAGCCCCCAGACTAATTGCATTTAACTGGGATTTAGCGCGCCAACTGAATATAACCCTACCTGATGATCCATTGCTTTTGGCGCGCCACTTTAGCGGTAATCAACTCTTCCCCAGCGCCCACCCCTGTGCACAAAAATACGCAGGCCACCAATTCGGCAGTTTTAACCCGCGCCTGGGGGATGGCCGAGCCTTATTATTGGGCGAGGTGATCGATGAAAATGGCGCGCGCAAAGATGTGCAATTAAAAGGCGCCGGCCCCACCCCCTATTCACGCAATGGTGATGGCCGCGCCGCCCTCGGGCCTGTACTGCGGGAGTATTTAATTAGCGAGGCCATGTACCATTTGGGCGTGTCCACCACCCGCGCCTTAGCAGCCGTCAGCAGCGGGGAAGCCGTGTGGCGCCAGGGCCAATTGCCGGGCGCCGTTCTCACCCGGGTGGCCAGCAGCCACATACGGGTGGGCACATTTGAATTTTTTTACCGCCAAGGGCAACTAGAGGAGGTAAAAACCCTCGCCGATTACGTTATTGCCCGCCACTACCCGCAGGCGCAAACCGCTGCCAATCCCTATCTCGCCCTGTTAGATGGGGTGATCACCGCGCAGGCAGAATTAGTTGCGCATTGGATGCAATTGGGTTTTATCCACGGTGTGATGAATACCGACAACACCAGTATCAGCGGCGAAACCATCGATTACGGCCCCTGCGCGTTTATGGATAAATTTGTTTTTCACCAATGTTTTAGCTCCATCGATATGGAAGGCCGCTATGCCTACAGCCGCCAACCGCAAATTGCCCTGTGGAATTTAAGCCGTTTGGCAGAGTGTTTGTTAGCGCTGCTGGATGACAACCAACAAAATGCCATAGCTAAAGCGGAGGCGAGCCTTGAGCGTTTTCATGCTACTTATCAAAACGCCTGGCTGCGCGGCTGGCGCAAAAAACTCGCCCTCGATATGCAAAGCGATGACACAGATGCGCGTTTTATCTTGGATTATTTGCAGTGTTTGCGCATATACGGTCTGGATTTTTCAGCTACCAACCGTAATTTGGCGGCCGCGATAACGGAAGCATTACCTAACACCCAGCTTAGCGCTAAACCCCAATTAAGTGCTTGGCTCGCCCAGTGGCGCGAGCGAATACTGGCGCGAGGTTTAAGTACCCAGGAATTAAAAGCAGAACTATTGGCGGCCAACCC
>DAOQGS010000460.1:0-3364 GCA_035338675.1 Cellvibrionaceae bacterium | reverse complement strand
ATCGATAATAAATGTGGTGCGCACAACACCCATAAAGGTTTTTCCCATGAATTTTTTTAACGCCCAAACACCGTAGGCTTCGGCAACAGCGTGATCGACATCGCTCAACAGGGTGAACGGCAGGCTCTGAGCCTGTGCAAACTTTTTCAACTTTGGTGGCGCATCCGGGCTAATGCCTAGGACCTGTACGCCGAGGCTGCGCAGTTCCGCCATGGTGTCGCGCAGTCCGCAGGCCTGGACGGTGCAACCGGGTGTGGAGGCCTTGGGATAGAAATACACTGCCAGCCATTGGCCGCGCAATGAATCCAGTGAAATTGAACTGCCCTCTTGGTTTTGAAGCGTAAACGCAGGTGCTGGGGCACCGACTTGGACAAGGCTCATAATGATTCCTCAAAAAAAAAGCACCCAGGCTAAGGTGCTTTTTGTTTTTAAACGCAGGAGGCCACCAGCTTATGCTGGCAGAAGGGATTTAACAGCATCGCGCTCTTCTTGCAGTTCCTTTTCGGTTGCTGACATGCGCGCCCGTGAGAAAGCGTCGATATCAAGGCCTTGCACAATGCTCCATTGACCGTTAGAGCAGGTGCAGGGGAAGGAATAAATCAGGCCTTCTTCGATGCCGTAGCTGCCGTCACTGTATACGCCCATGCTCACCCAATCGCCGTCCGCTGTACCCAGCGCCCAGTCGCGAATATGGCAGATGGCGGCGTTGGCAGCGGAAGCTGCGCTGGATGCCCCCCGAGCGGCAATGATCGCGGCGCCCCGCTGTTGTACAGTTGGGATGTAGCTGGATTCGTACCATTCCCGCTCAACCTTATTGATAGCAACTTCACCCTTAACCACAGCATGGAATAAATCAGGGTACTGAGTAGAGGAGTGATTGCCCCAGATGGTGATTTTGTTGATGTCGTTGATGGAAACAGCGAGTTTTTCACCTAATTGGGAGAGGGCTCGGTTGTGATCTAAGCGCGTCATGGCGGTGAACTGGCGCGGATCAATATCCGGCGCATTGCGCTGGGCAATTAGTGCATTGGTATTGGCAGGGTTACCCACTACCAGCACTTTGACCTGACGCGAGGCGTGGTCGTTAATCGCCTTGCCTTGTACCGAGAAAATAGCGGCGTTGGCTTCGAGTAAATCCTTGCGCTCCATGCCTGGGCCGCGGGGGCGGGCACCTACAAGAAGGGCATAATCAGTATCTTTAAAAGCAACATTGGGGTCGTCGGTGGTCACTATGCCGGCCAAAAGGGGGAAGGCGCAGTCATCAAGTTCCATGGCAACGCCTTTAAGGGCGTTCAATGCGGGGGTGATTTCTAATAATTGCAGAATAACGGGTTGATCTTTACCCAACATGTCGCCAGCGGCGATGCGGAATAATAGGGAGTAACTAATTTGACCAGCCGCGCCGGTGACGGTAACTCGTACGGGTGTTTTCACTCTGACTCTCCGCTTATAGCAAATAAATGGTGGTCCTGATGGCTTCAGGATAGCGGGGCGACATTATAAAGAAGTGAGCCTAAAAGTCACCCCGCAATATGAAATGGGGCGTCATTTACGGTTTGTGCGCATTTAACCTTGCCGATGAATTGGCCAGAAAAATTCCGCAAAAATCTACTGGCCACCCAAAAGGGAAAGACTTTCAGTGTATACCAAAGGCAATCTCAAGCTTCTCAACAGGCGGTTAAGCTGTCTGGGCGGTTGAATTTAAAAACTCTACTTGAGTGCCGGCATCAAGCTTAAAACGCACTGCCGCTGGGTTGGCAGCGATACCTAAATAGTTGCGCAAATTTTGATGAACATGGCTGGGTTCTAATTCGATGCCGTTGGCATCAACCTGCAAGGTTTGCGGATTTATTTTTAAGGCTTTGTGTAGCTCGGTGGTTTTGCCGATAACACGGTTGGTCCAGGGTACATTTTTCTGCATAAGAATAGTGCTGCCATAGGTCCAGTGATCCTTACCCCTGCCATCGTTGTAATAGGGAGTGCGGCCAAAATCGCTGGCGATACTTACAACGAGGCGATCGCCAATGCCCAATTGTTCTGCGTAATGCCAGAGCATGGAGGCTGCGTTTGTCAGGTCGTCCAGTGCTTTGACGCCGCGTACATCGTGTTCGTCGTGGGTGTCAAAGCCACCTATGGTGATATCAGCGCTTACACCTAAGCCCGTGGTAAAGGCCGTTAAGGCAAATTTTATGGCGTCGGTATAACTATCCTTAACATATTCGCCCTCGTTCAAGCTTTGGTAAAGCGCAGAAAAATTCTTAAAGCCCTCGGTATCGGCAAACACGGAGTCGTAATATTCATTTACCTGTTGTTGCTGTTTGGCCAGTTGCAATTTGCCATCTTTTAACGAATTGGCGCGCTCAGCTTGTATGGCTTTGATGGCTGCCAGATCTTCATTGGCAAGCCACTGAGTGGCTTGTCCAGGCGTGCGGATATTGGGTTCAACAATTTGAAAAATATCACGGGATAATTTTGTGGGTGCAACAAGATTGGCTGTGACTGCGTCGCCATACGCCATTAAGGGCATCGCCAGCCCCTGATTGTGCGCAAAAGCATGCAGGGCAGAGAGTTGTGGTGTGCCGTTTTTCTGGGAACCTGTGTGGTTGAATAAGCGGCCTGCAACATGAGCATTGGTGCGGCTATTGATACCGTTAATCACCAGCATTTTGTCGAAGTGTTGCTTAAAAAAACGCGCATTATTGCCAACCGGGGCATAGGCAATATTGCCCGCCTTTTGAACTTCAGCCGTTGTCGCCCAATTATTGATAATTTTTTCATTGGGCTGGTTAATTTTCGGGTCGCAAAAACTGGTTACGTCCCAGCCGCCGCTGGCCTGCAAATTAATATATAACAGGCCTTTATAGGCGCTGCTGGCAGCCCACACTCGGCAGGGCACCGAGGGTAGGGCAATGCCCAAACCTGTCAAACCTAAATAGCCAAGTAGCGTGCGGCGTTTCATAACATTTCTTACTCGTAAATATAGTTGTAATCAGCCATTAATGCGGCGACTAGGGTGCGCCATGCACTGAGGCTTGAGGTCGGGTCAGCGGCCCACTGATTCCATGCAACACCGTTGGAATTATAGTCACAGGCTACGTTTGTTTCGGTCAGAGAAGTGCCGCTTTTGCGATCGATTTTATTTTGCCGCAGTTGTAGAAATAAATTGGTATAACGCACCACTTCTTCAGAATCGGGCGATAGTGTTTTGCCGTGAAAGCGCTCAATTAATGCCGCTATTTGTGCGCGGAAATTTTGGCTGGTCTCATCGCTGGCATCGGCGACTAGAATCGCTGGTGCAAGGCTGATTTCCAATTGATTCTTGGCCGTTTGTGCTTTGGCGTTGAGTTTTATCTGCCAAATACCC
>DAOQGS010000459.1:0-3387 GCA_035338675.1 Cellvibrionaceae bacterium | reverse complement strand
AACCGGTTCCAGCAGCAGCTCAAGCAGTAGTTCAAGTTCCAGCAGCTCAAGCTCTAGCAGTTCAAGCTCAAGCGGCAAAACCTCCAGCTCATCTAGCAGCTCAAGTTCGTCCTCCAGCAGCAGCTCTAGCTCTTCTTCCAGCAGCTCAAGCAGTAGTTCAAGCTCCAGCAGCAGCTCAGGCCTAGGCCCCATCATCGCCCGCACCACCTGCCCCACTGCGCCACCTACTCGCGCCAATAACGTGGTAGTGCCCGACTATACCCAGCTGACGGTGCCTAAGAGCGTGTACACACCTATGATGGTGGAGCAACCCATCTTCAAAGCCAGTCGCATCGACCTACCCTGGAACCTCTACAAACCCGATCAAGCGGCCATGAACCCAGGGCAGAAGTTCCCGATGGTATTGTCTCTGCACGGCGGCTACGGCCGTGAAGTGGCCCAAGGCAATATTTTGGTGGACGGCGCGCCCTTCTTGTTAGGCGCCAGCACCGGCCTGTTAACACCAGAAAACCGCGCCAAATACCCGGCCTATATTGTGATGCCCTGGTGCCGTCTGCAGGCCGACTGCTCGTTCTACTCCAACGAGTGGGCCTCCAACGGTGGCGCCAACTTCCAGGTGGCAAGCCAACCGTCTAAATACGGCTCAGCGGTGATCGAGCTGATTGATTACATGATCAATACCTATCAAGTAGACCCTGCCCGTATTTACGTCACGGGCGCCTCCATGGGTGGTGGCGGCACTTGGGAATTGGCGCAGCGCCGTCCAGACCTAATCGCCGCAGCCTTCCCCATGGCCGGCCACACCCCCGCACAGTCCTTCTTGGATTCGTTTGCCAAGAGCAAAGTACCCGTATGGGCATTTAGCTCCAGCACCGATAACAACAACCCCTCGCGCGATACTGATGCTGCGGTCAGCTACATCAAGAGCAAAGGCGGCTGTGCCTGGGTAACCAAGTTCGACAATATCGAACACGGCCATCTGTTATGGCAGCGCTCGTTCTTAGAGCCAGGCCTGTGGGACTGGGTATTCGCGCAAAAACAACCCCGCGCCGGTCAATAAGCCTTAAGCCCATCAACAAAACCCCTTCCAGCACCGGCTGGAAGGGGTTTTTTTATGGCTACTTCCTGTAATTCACGATTAGCTTTTCATCCCCTGTGGGTTATTTATTCTGCCCCTCCCTGTCTCCTACTTAAAATGGGGAGGGGTTTTGGGCTGTGCGCATGATCCAGTAAGTATCGGTGCAAAACGCTCAACCAAATGACATTGCCATACTCCGGCTGTCCCGCATGGGTAAATTGACCTGCGCAAAAACACCTACAGTGGAAGTGAATTCCGGAAAGCGCCTTTTATTTTTATATAGACGCAAAAAAACCGGCCAAGGCCGGTTTTTTTGTATCAGGGTTTTGCTCGCCCGGATTATTTACATATCAAATTTCACCAAGGCATTTTTATCCAGCCAGTTATCCAGCGCCTCCACATCCTTCTCGGACAACATGCCCGCCGCCTGCTTAAGCTTCAAACTCCCCAGCACATAGGAGTAAAGGGCATCGGCATAATCCCGCTGAGCGCGGAATAAATTCTGCTGAGCGCGCAATAAATCCACCAGGTCCCGGGTGCCTACATCGTAGCCCGCCTTGGTGGCATCTAAAGCACTTTGCGAAGACACAATAGACTGCTGGCGAGCTTTAACACTGGCCACACCGGTCATCACCGAAAGGTGAAACGAGCGGGTAGCCTGCACTATATCGCGCTCCGCCTGCAGCTTGCCCTCATCGGCGGCATAGCGCTGCTGCAGGGCTTGGCGGCGGCTGGCCGAGGTGTAGCCACCGGTAAAAATAGGCACTTTAAGGCTAATAGCCGCCACCTTGGTGGTGGAATCCGAATCCAAATCATAGGCTGCAGGGCCGGAGTAGCCATCCCCGCTGGAATCCGCTTTTTCGTAACTCAGGCTGCCATACACAGTGGGCAAATGGCCCGCTGCCTTGGCTTTATAGTTGTATTCAGCCACCTGGGCGCGCCCAGCGGCGCCTTTTAATTGCAGGTTATTTTTTAAGGCAAAGTCCACCCACTCCTGGCGCGCCTCAGGCACGGGGGCGGTAACAGGGAATTTCCCTTGCAGAGGGCTAAGGCCGGTATAAGCCTTGCCGGTCAATACTTCCACCGCCTGCACCGCAATGCCCACCTGGCCCTGGGCTAATAACTTCGCCGCCACGGCGGCGTCGTAGGCGGCTTGAGCCTCGTGTACATCTGTAATAGCAATTAGGCCCACCGCAAAACGCTGTTTGGTCTGTTCCAGCTGGCGGGCCAGGGCGGTCTCTTCGGCCTTGGCGGTATTGGCGTTATCCACCGCTTTTAAAGCATCAAAATACGCCTGCGAGGTGCGAATAATTAAATCCTGCTGGTCAGCTAAGAATTGAATCTCCGCCAGATCCCCCTGCACTTGGCTGGCGCGGTATTGATTCCACACCGCAAGATCAAATAGCGGTTGGCGCAGGCTGACACCATAACTTTTTTCGGTGGCGTCGCGACCGCTGATTTGCGGTTGGCCGCTTACATCCAATTCCTGTTTGGCCAACTGCGCCTCACCGGCCACCTGGGGCAGCAGCCCTGCGCGCCCAATGACCGGCGCCTCGCGCCCAGCTGCCAAGTTGGCCTGAGCGGCCTTAAATTGGTGATCATTCTGCAACGCTTGTTGGTAAATTTCTTTTAGGGTATCCGCCTGAGCCAAGGCAGGGGCCAAACACAAACCCAACACTAGGGGCCGTATGCGCAATTTATTTAATCTCATAGTGATCCTAATCGGTTCAATTAAAGCAGCTGCGGCAGTGTAACCACTCATACCGCCAATGCCTAACATCTTTTTGTAAAAAAACACCCGCTGGCGTAGCGCTTAAGCGCCAATTTTACCCGCCGCTACACCAAGCCTAGCCCTCCACTAAAACACATCAGCCCCGAGGCACCGGGTCGGTGTGCAACCTAGCTATTCCAACGCGGCTATTGCAGGGCAAGGCAGTGCAGCGGCGCGGCGACGCCGCATAAGGTAAGTATCCGCGCGGAAAGTTTCCGCCCAGTGAAACTCTTTTACGTTTAATGGCAAAACCCCAGTCCAATAACGGGCAATTGCAAATGCTCTGCCTGCAATAGGGCGGCACGAGTGTTTGGAAAACACCAGCGCCTGTGCTACGGCCTGAGCGCTGTTGATTGGGGCCTGCGCATCTAAATTAAATGTATGCCCGCATCTAGCAGCTTGTTGAAATACGTAGGCGGCGACGCTCTGGCAAGGCAAATTTGGCGAAAAAAACGGAGTTTACACGCAGTAAATGAGGATTTTTTCGCCAAATTTAACGCCGCCAGTGCTAGCAAGGTAGTATTTCAACAAGCTGCTA
>DAOQGS010000458.1:0-3398 GCA_035338675.1 Cellvibrionaceae bacterium | reverse complement strand
AAGTGGCCGAGCATATTAATCTGTAGAGCTTCCGTGTTGGCTTAATGGTTAAGCTAATGCTCCGGCCTTGCTTGTGGTGAGGCCGGTTGATTTGGTAAGTGCTTACAAATGAGAAAGCTCCTAATAGCCTGTGTTGTGGTTGCTGTCGCGTTAACTGCTTTTTTTCTTCCATTTGTTCCTTTGCTTGTGCTGGATGTTAATAAGGTGGGCGGCTGGGTGTTTGTAGAGAATGGAGTGTCGGAAGACAGGGCTAGGCTGTTGGTTTATGGAGGGGAGGCAGCCTCAAAAAGGAAATGGGGTTGGGTGCCGCCTGTAATTTATCTGTTTTGTAACTCTAATACATGCCTATCTATTTACGGGATTGAGCAGGCTAAAGCTAATTCAATACAGAGCGGCCTATTCTCTTTGATTGTTATCTCCGGCAGGGGAATGTCTGCCGAAATAGTTGCTCATGAATTGTCTCATGCTGTTATATACAGGAAGTCTGGTTTTATGAGACGAATTATGTTGCCCGTTTGGCTGGAGGAAGGGGTGGCAACATACTTGAGTGAGGATAAAAGATTTCTTGGGTACTCTTTAATTGTTGGTAGAGACGAAGCAAAAAGGTCGGCTGTGGAACTCTCGTCTATCCCTGAGAGAGAGTGGGATCATATCAGTTCTGTTGATCCGTTTTATACATATGGGCGGGCTAGCGGTGTTGCAGCGTATTGCACCCGCCGTGATCAGGGGTTTATCGCTAAGTTGATTGATGTTGTAAATGACAGAGAAAAAATATTTTTATTGTTAGATCAGTGTTTGGAATGATGATTTTTTCTTTATTTGTATGTGGTGTTTGAGCTTGCTGTCTGGTTGGCCGCTTGGCGTTTGGTAATGATTTTTACTGTTGTCGGTAGGTTTATATGGCGTTGTTGCACAAATCACGCCATGCCATTGATTTTGTTGAGAAATTCGCAAAATAATTGATTTTGCGAATTTCTTTATAAATCAGTCACTTGCTGGATTTTATGCAACAGAGCCGATGCGATTGTTAATCTGGCTGCTACTGGCAATTTTGTGAATGCTTAAAAAACTAAGTAACTATATCGTTGCAAAAGAAGAGGAGTGCAGGGTTAAGGCGGGAATAAGCCGTTTTGGCCTTTGGTTGCGGAATTGCCTTGTATTCTTTTTTGCCGAATTGTATGTGATTTTTGGCAATGATGGAGCTGGCTTTGATGCGCCTGTAATAATTGGGGCACTTGTTGTGTATGTGCTGGTTTGCTGGGTTTTGTGGATTTTTGTTCGTGAAAATCATAAAGGCTAGTTGCCTGTGGATTGGTGATTGGCTGCTTATTTTGTTTTGCCTGATCAATATTGCTTGCCAGATACCTGCTTGATAAGAAACCGCTGCTTATGATTATGAGTTTGTTACAGATTGTCGATGCTTTGATTTTCTTGCCGGAGGCGCTGTGAGTGCGTTATTCCGCCCAGCCGCCTTGGCGGCGAAGCAAACCAGTTGGCTCGGTGAGATAGTCCTGATCCGGCCGTTGTCGTTTACTTTTCTCACCGCTTTTGCCGCTGTTTTCGCGGCTATTGTCGTTTTGTTCCTCTGCTGGGGGGGATATACCAAGCGCAGCACGGTCACCGGGCAACTGGTGCCGGATGCGGGCTTGGTGAAGGTATATACCCAACAGCCAGGCGTGGTGTTGGAGAAGCGGGTGCTGGAGGGGCAGCGTGTTCAGCGTGGCGAGGTGCTGTATGTGCTGTCGAGCGAGCGGCAGGGCAATCAGGGCGAGGTGCAGGCGGGCATCAGCCGGCAGGTGCAGAGCCGTCAGCACAGTCTGCAGGATGAGCTTGGCAAAACACGATTGCTGCAGCAGGAAGAGCGCGAGGCGCTGGCGCACAAGATCGACGGCCTGCAGGCTGAGGCAGCCAAGCTGGATGGGCAGATCGACGGGCAGCGTAGCCGGGTGAAACTGGCGGAAGATACGCTGGCGCGTTATCAGGGCTTGCTGGCACAGGATTTCATCGCCAGGGAACAAGTGCAGCAGCGGCAGGAAGAATTGCTGGACCAACGCGCCCGCCTGCAGGGGCTGGAGCGCGAACGGATCGCGGCCGGACGTGAGCTGGCGGCGCAGCGCAACGAATTGAGCGGCTTGTCGCTGAAACACCAGAACCAGTTGGCCGCAATTGAGCGCAGCATTGCCGGCACCAGCCAGGAGCTTGCCGAGAGCGAGGCCAAGCGAAGCCTGCTGGTGACGGCCCCGGAAGGGGGGATGGTGACGGCTGGGGTAGCTGAAGTCGGGCAGACCGTCGAGCCCGGCAAGCCATTGATCAGTGTCGTGCCGCTTGGCGCCCGGATGCAGGCGCACTTGTATGCGCCGAGCCGGGCGGTGGGCTTTGTCAAGCCGGGCGACGCTGTGTTGTTGCGCTATCAGGCCTATCCGTACCAGAAATTTGGCCATGTGCGCGGCCGGGTGTTACAGGTGGCGCGCACCGCATTGCTCAGTCAGGAATTGGCTGGCGTGGCCGGCAGCCAGCCTGGCGGTGGCGAGCCGGTATACCGGATAACTGTCGAGCTGGCGCAGCAGACGATTAACGCCTATGGCAAGCCGCAGCCGCTGCAGGCCGGCATGTTGCTGGATGCCGATGTATTGCAGGATACGCGCCGTTTGTATGAGTGGGTGCTGGAACCTTTATATAGCCTGACCGGCAAACTTTGATTGAAGAAATACGATGTCTTTGTTTGATGATGTGTCCTTCGGGTTTTGCAGCAAATTGCCGCTGTTATTGCAAACCGAGGCAACTGAATGCGGCCTCGCCTGCCTTGGCATGGTGGCCGGTTTTCATGGCTATCGCACCGATCTTGCCGCTCTGCGCGGCCGGTTTCCGGTGTCGCTCAAGGGGGCAACGCTGGCGCAGTTGATGCATATTGCCCAGCAAATGGAGCTGGCCACCCGCGCGCTCAAGCTGGAGCTGGAAGACTTGGGTCAGTTGCGGCTGCCTTGCGTATTGCACTGGAATTTCAACCATTTCGTGGTACTGAAACAGGTAAGCGGCAAGAGCGTGACCATTCACGATCCGGCGATGGGGGTGCGCACCTTGTCGCTGGATGAAGTGTCGCGTTGTTTTACCGGTGTTGCGCTGGAGCTGTGGCCCAATCCGGGGTTCCAGCCGCAGCAGCAGAAGCAGCCGGTTCGGCTGACAGCTTTGCTGGGCAAGGTTAGCGGCTTATATCGTTCGTTTGCCCAGGTCTTGCTGCTGGCGCTGTCGCTGGAAGTTTTTGCTCTGCTCAGTCCGTTTTTTCTGCAATGGGTGATCGATAATGTGATCGTGTCGGCAGACCGCGATTTGTTGACCACGCTGGCGCTGGGATTCGGATTGTTGATGCTGATGCAGGAGGCGGTCGGCTTGCTCCGTTC
>DAOQGS010000457.1:0-3418 GCA_035338675.1 Cellvibrionaceae bacterium | reverse complement strand
GGAAAAAGACCCTCTCAGCTTCTGGCGTCTGGCCGCAGCGCTGGGCTGGTTGGCATTTTTCGCCACGCTTTTATGGCACTTGAACAAGGGATAGCTTGCGGCGGGCACTCTTGCTTCTTATATATAGCCTGTATAGCGCGCCAAAACGACTTTAGCCGCCAGCAGAACCACAGCTTTTATGTTCGGAATTATTAACCTACCAAGGGGGAAATTTTCAACTAGTCTGACTGCAATGGGCCTTGGTCACAGGTTAGGGGCATCACCCTGGGCAAGAACTAATCCTTGACCTTATGCAACCTAGGACTTATATATGCGCACCTTCCGCCGGGCGGCGCCCCCTTCCAGCCTGCCCCCAGCCCCAACTGATTCATAAGTGAGCCGTACACCATGGGTAAATCACTGGTTATCGTAGAGTCGCCTGCAAAAGCCAAAACGATTAACAAATACCTCGGCAGCCAATATGTAGTGAAATCCAGCATCGGCCACATTCGCGACCTACCCACCAGCGGCTCCGGCGAAGCCGTAGACCCTAAAGCCCGCGCCGCCCAAGCTGCCCAAACCCGCAAAATGTCGGCAGAAGAAAAAGTCAGCTACAAAGCCAAAAAAGGCCGCGAACAATTAGTCAAACGCATGGGCATAGACCCAGATAACAACTGGCAGGCCCACTACGAAATTCTACCGGGCAAAGAGAAGGTCATTGAAGAACTGCGCAAACTCGCCGCCGATGCCGACCAAATCTACCTGGCAACGGACTTGGACCGCGAGGGGGAGGCCATCGCCTGGCACCTGCGCGAAGCCATAGGTGGGGATGAGAGCCGCTACCGCCGGGTGGTGTTTAACGAAATTACCAAATCCGCCATTCAAGAAGCCTTTAAAAACCCTGGCCGGGTGGATATGAACCGCGTCAACGCCCAACAGGCGCGCCGCTTTCTCGATCGCATCGTCGGCTACATGCTCTCGCCACTGCTCTGGGAGAAAATCGCCCGCGGTCTCTCCGCAGGCCGCGTGCAGTCGGTGGCCGTGCGCCTCATCAGCGAGCGGGAAAAAGAAATTCGCGCCTTTATCCCGGAAGAGTATTGGGATGTTACCGCCGAGCTTGATACTGCCAAACAGGAGCGGGTGAATTTCAGTGTGGTGAGGTACCAAGGCGCAAGCTTTGAACCCAAAACCCAAGCCGAAGCCCAAAAGGCTGTCCAGGCGGTAAAACAAAGCGCCCTTGCGGTAATCGCCCGGGAGGATAAGCCCACCTCCTCCAAACCTTCGGCGCCGTTTATTACCTCCACGCTACAACAAGCCGCCAGCACACGCCTGGGCTTTGGAGTGAAAAAAACCATGATGATGGCCCAGCGCCTGTACGAGGCGGGTTACATCACCTACATGCGTACCGACTCCACCAATTTAAGCGCCGAGGCGGTGGAGAACTGCCGCGCCTATATCGAAATCACCTACGGCAAGCAGTACCTGCCGGAAAAACCCGTGGTGTATTCCAGCAAAGAAGGCGCCCAAGAGGCTCACGAAGCCATACGCCCCTCTGAAGTCACTCGTCTGCCCAGCCAATTGACAGATATGGAGCGCGATGCCGAACGCCTGTACGCATTGATTTGGCAACAATTTGTTGCCTGCCAAATGCCCCCGGCCCAATTTACCAGCACCAGCGTGATCGCCGAAGCCCAGGGCTACCAATTGCGCGCCAAGGGCCGCGTAGTGAAATTCGACGGTTATTTAAAAGTACTGCCCGCCGTAGCAAAAAAAGACGATGAAGGCGTGTTGCCGGATATGAAAGTCGGCCAAGCCCTCTCCCTGCACTCCGTGCAAGGCAATCAGCACTTCACCAAACCCACCGCCCGCTACACCGAAGCAAGCCTGGTGAAAGAATTAGAAAAACGCGGCATAGGCCGCCCTTCCACCTACGCCTCGATTATTTCCACCATTCAAGAGCGCGGCTATGTCCACGTGCAAAACCGCCGCTTTTACGCCAATAAAATGGGCGATATTGTCACTGAGCGCCTGCACGAAAGTTTTGAAGATCTGATGGATTACAGCTTCACCGCCAATATGGAACAAAACCTAGACGTAGTCGCTGAGGGCAAAAAAGATTGGATTAGCGTATTAAATGAATTTTACAAAGGCTTTTCCAACAAGTTGGCCAAAGCCTCCGGCGCCGAATTTGGTATGCGCGGCAACGACCCTACGGAGACGAATATTCCCTGCACTACCTGCGGCCGCAATATGCAAATTCGCACCGGCACCACGGGGGTATTTTTAGGCTGCTCAGGCTACGCGCTGCCCCCTAAAGAGCGCTGCAAAACCACTATGAATTTAGCTCCCGGCGAAGAGGCTATTAACACTGAAGATGAAGAGGTGGAGTTAGCGCAACTGCGGGCGAAAAAGCGCTGCAAACTTTGCAATGCCACTATGGATTCCTATTTGTTGGATGAAACCCGCAAATTACACATCTGCGGCAATAACCCAGATTGCTCCGGCTATGAAGTGGAAAAAGGCAACTTTAAATTAAAAGGCTATGACGGGCCCTTAATTGAGTGCGATAAATGCGGCGCCGATATGCAATTAAAAACCGGCCGGTTTGGTAAGTATTTTGGCTGCACCAATGAAGCCTGTAAAAACACGCGTAAATTATTGCGCAACGGCGAGGCGGCACCACCTAAAATGGATGCGATTCCCCTACCGGATTTACGCTGCGAAAAAGTCAACGATTATTACGTGTTACGAGATGGCGCCGCCGGTTTGTTCCTCGCCGCCAGCGGTTTCCCAAAAAACCGCGAGACCCGCGCGCCGCTGTTGGAAGAAATTCTGCCCCACAAGGATCAAATCGACGAGAAATACGAATTCCTCTGGAGCGGCCCCACCCGCGACCCCAATGGCCTACCCGCCATTGTGCGCTTTAGCCGCAAAAGCAAAGAACATTATTTGCAAACCGAAATCGACGGTAAACCCTCAGGCTGGCGCGCGGTGTACGAAAACGGCAAATGGCAAGAGATCACAGGCAAAGCCAAGGCTTAAGCCCTCAGGGCACATGCTATGAGTGAATCGATACGCCTAGTCAACCAACAACTGGCCTTTTGCCAGG
The DNA here is from genome assembly GCA_035338675.1 of Cellvibrionaceae bacterium. GTDB lineage: Bacteria > Pseudomonadota > Gammaproteobacteria > Pseudomonadales > Cellvibrionaceae > CAMCXE01. The sequence continues at coordinate 330 of DAOQGS010000457.1, read as the reverse complement.
CCCAATTACTCAGCGCACGCACAAGCGCTGGGTTTAACCAACGCTGCACATTGCAAGCCTGCAAACTGCAAATGCATGTCTTAATGCAGGCTTATCTGGCGGAAATTGCCGAACGGCACGGGCTAAAATGGCAGATTAAATTAGCCGATTTAACGGAATCCTTAGCGCAGCTGCACAATCTACTTGAACAGAAAACTCTAGTGAGCGCGGATTTTAACCATCTACAACAATTAATTAATGAACCCGCCGCTTGGCGCTATTGGCTCCAACTGTATCAAAGCGCGCTTACTGCAGGCACCCAAACACCTTTAAGCCCAGTGCTGAGCGATG
>DAOQGS010000456.1:0-3418 GCA_035338675.1 Cellvibrionaceae bacterium | reverse complement strand
TGGGGTAGGTTGGGCAGTTATGCCCAACATTAAAATGTAGAATTGCTGGGTATTACTCCCATCCTACATGCCATCGGTAAAGGCCCGTTTTTGCGGTCATCGAGGTTGCTTGGTTTAACGAAGGTCGGTCTTGGTATCCATAACCTGAATAGATAAAACTTGACCAATAAATGTAATGCTAATAGGATTTGGGCTTTGCAACGAGCAACTTTAAGGGAAAGGTCATGAACGAATGCATTATTAAATTGGTATCTATTTTTTGTCTATATGCTGCAGTGGGCGGCGCGGTTGCAGTTGAAGCGGCACCTTTTTTAGAGAAAGTTTCAAGTTCTTCAAATCATAAAGTGTTTTCCTGCTCTGTTGGTAATGCGGTTGCTGAATCAGGGTGTATGGATGGCTTCGAAACGGCTGTTCATACGGGAGGCTCATCCTTAAATTCCACATTCATTAACTCGTCGCTGAGCGCTTCATTCGATAGTATTCAAGGTCATTTGAAAAGTAATAATTACCAGATTGCACCATATTGTGTGGAGGTTTGCGTTATCTATACGGATGGCCGAAAAGGTAGGTGTTATTGGCGCTGTGCATTTGGATACGAAGGGTAGCGGAATGCTCGGTCATTGAATCATAGATAGGATCGCCAAATATTTTTAACTTAATCTTTCGCTATTTTAAGTGGTAATTGGATTAAGTTACGTTTGGTGGTTTATTCTGTGTCAGCGATGCGTTCATTTGACTGGTTGAGCGTCTGGTTTTAACCGTTTTATTTGCTCACTGCTTTGTTGGCCCCGCGCCCACTTGCGAATTGCATATATAAGTCCTGACTTGCAAACGCGTAAGGTAGATCAGTCTTAACAGGTAAGGTGGATCAATCGTAGGGTGGATTTTCACAGCAATCCACCATTTTGCTCTCAGCAGGGAATTGTTATTGTGAACAGCGATATCCGAGTCGCGATATTGTGTATTTTCGCTTCGCTCCGAATCCCCCCCCCTGCGTTTTCCTATCTCAATTTATTAACCAAATTATTGTATTACCCAAAAAAGAATTTCATGTCCTATTGTCGTGATTTTTAGCTGGTGGGACGTATTTTTTACAATCAAAGGGGTTATGGCTGGGGTAGAGATCTTGAGCTGGCATATGCTCTGTTTTCCAAAGTCTCCTACCCATTGAGGGGGCAATCTGGGCTCTGTAAATTGGCATTAGTATGCGAGGATTCGAGATGAAAAGCAGTGAGGCATGGAAGGATTTTGAAGAAGTGAAAAGGTTAAATTTGCAATTGGTTAAATTTGAAAATATGCAACAAAAGACTGCTGTGCTTTTGTTGGTTAGGGTTACTGAACTTTGTTCTGAGACCATGTTGTTGGTCAATCAAGGCTGTATCTGCTCGGCCCCTATAATTCTTCGAAGCGCGCTAGAATCCTATATAGATATGAGGTGCGTTATTAAATCTGAACGTCACTTGGATGAAATGCGCGGTTCATTCCAAGGCTATCAGTCGAAAAAAGAAGGCAAGAAACGAAATTTGCAGCCAATGAGTATTGAAAGCAAATTTAAATTTGCTGGAAAGCTGGAAGCATATAGAGGTATTTATGCAGATTTATGTTTAAGTGCACATGGAAGCATTGCAATTGCAGTTGCAGATCATGCTGCAGGAAACGATGTATCTGTAGGTCATGAAGCGGACCCTGTACGCAAAAGACTTTATCTTAACCACATTATTTTTCTCGCTTCTACGGCTCTCATTGAGTGTTTGACGTTTTTAGGGTTTATAGATTCACAGGAAGAGGGGCTTATCAAGATAAAGCAGAATGCAGAGCAGGGGCTTTATGAATAACCAACCCGTAAGCTGGATCAATCGTAGGGCGGATTCGCGCAGCAATCCACCATCGGTCTTGCAGCCAAGCATTATTCTATTGAACGGCGAGACCGGGGCCACGAAATGGTGGATTGTCGCTTCGCTCCAAATCTACCCTGCGAATTTACCTGCGGCAATAGTTAATTAATGTAACTGAGTTAGACAGCGACAAACTCTTGCTGCTCGTTTTTGCCCAAGGAGAAGAATAAATGATAAAAGTGTTTGCCATAGGCAATTATCGCTCCCTTAAAAACATAGTCGCCCCTATGGGCGGCCTTAATCTTGTCACTGGGGCGAATGGCAGTGGTAAATCAAATTTATATAAAGCGTTGCGGCTTTTATCGGATGTGGCCAAAGGCAATTTAATTGCCACTTTGGCCAGTGAAGGTGGTTTAGCGTACACCTATTGGGCTGGCCCCAATTCATTTAGTAAAGACATGAAAGCAGGTGACGCGCCCATTCAGGGTAATGCGCGCAAAGCCAATTCGCGCCTGCATTTTGGTTTTGTGGCGGAAGGGTTTGGGTATTCTATTTCTTTAGGGTTGCCGCCTCCACCAGATCCGGATGACCCAGAGCCATCCATGTTTAATTTAGACCCCGAAATTAAACGCGAATGTATTTGGGCGGGGGATTATTACCGGCCTGCCGCTTGCCTAGTGGATAGGGCTGGCCCCATGGTAAAGGTGCGTGCAGGTAAAAAATGGCAAGTGTATACCCAGCATTTAAACACCTATGAAAGCATGCTCAGCGAAATTGGCGACCCAATTGCCACGCCGGAGATTCATCAAATAAGGCATATTATTCGCAGTTGGCGCTTTTACGATCAATTCCGCACGGATGCACATTCTATTATTAGAAACCCACAGATCGGCACGCGCACCCCCGTATTAGACCAAGACGGCCACAACCTGGTGGCGGCCCTGCGCACTATTTATGAAATTGGCGATAGGGACGGGTTGTTTGAAGCCATCGCGGATGCTTTTCCCGGCGGCAGTATCGGCTTTCACGCCGACAGTGAAAATCGGTTTACGTTGGAATTTTACCAGCAGGGTTTGTTGCGCCCACTTAAACAAGCGGAATTATCCGACGGCACCCTTAGGTATTTATTATTAATCGCCGCGTTATTGACTCCTAGGCCGCCCTCATTGCTGGTATTAAATGAACCAGAAACCAGCCTGCACCCAGATTTATTGCCCGCACTGGGGCGGTTAATTAGCAGGGTGGCGAAACAAACCCAGGTGTGGGTGGTATCTCACGCCTCGCGTTTGGTTGCCAATTTGGAAGATAATAGCGATTGCAATTCTATTCACATAGCCAAAGAGCTGGGTGAAACGCATATTTGTGGCCAGGGCCTATTAGACGCACCGCCTTGGTATTGGCCGAGTTAACATTGGCGATCTGTCAGCACGTTTAAAGGTATTGCTGCGCGATGTTACAATTTTGCACGAGTATTCCCTTCCATTAATTATCTTAATTAATATATTTTAGGACTTAAGAATGTACCCATTTCGCTGTGGATTATTGTTTCTATTTACCATCTTAAGCACCGCGTGCACGCACGT
>DAOQGS010000455.1:0-3420 GCA_035338675.1 Cellvibrionaceae bacterium | reverse complement strand
GATTCTGGAGTAAGGCTCAGTGTAAAACTCAGTTGGGGGGAAACACCTGAGCAAAGTATTGAACATAAAATTGCCACTTCGAAGAAATGGAAGACCCGCAGTTTTAAATTTAAACCCGGTGTGAATACCACTTCTGCTCGGTTCGAAATTCTCGCAAGCGGTGAGGGCCGCTGCGGTATTGGCGCAGTCTCTTTAATGCCCGCTGATAATATTAAAGGCTTTCGCGCGGATACCCTGGCATTAATGAAAGAAATGAATTGCCCCATATTGCGGATGCCCGGCGGTAATTTTGTGTCCTCCTACGACTGGAAACACACTATTGGTGACCAGGATTTACGCCCACCTATTTACGATCCAGTGTGGCGCGCTGTGCAACCCAATGATGTGGGTATTGATGAGCTGCTGCAATTGTGTGAGCTTATCGGCAGCGAACCGTTTTGGTGTGCCAGCACCGGGTTTGCCGAACCACGCTCGGGTGCGGAATTGGTGGAATATATTAACGGCCCTGCCGATAGCACTTGGGGTAGGGTGCGCGCATTAAATGGTCGCAAAAAACCCTACGGCGTTAAATATTGGGCGGTGGGCAATGAAATGTACGGCCATTGGCAAATGGGCCATATGGCACCGGAGCAATACACCATTAAACATAATTTATTTGCCGATGCCATGCGCGCGGTGGACCAATCTATTTATATAGTGGCCCCCGGTGGTTTTGTGGATGAAATGACCACCGGCCAAGGTATTTTTATTGCCGGTCAGCCAGAGGTAAAAGTGGGTTCTGAACGAGATTGGGCCTACAGTATGTTTAAAGGCAGTTGGGGTAAATTCGATGCCTTAGGCACGCACGCTTATCCGCCACAAGATAAACGCTTCGATTTAAAAACCGGCAAATTATTTGATGTAAAAATGCCGCTGAATGAATGGGCGCGCCAACCAGCCAATCGTGTGCGCACCATGGTAGATGCGTGGGAGGAATATAAAAAACATTTTCCGAAATTAAACGAAGGCAGTGTTAAAGTTTTCTTTGATGAGTGGGCCTATGGTTTTGAGGACAGTTTAAAAAATTGTCTAGCCATCGCGCTGACACTGCATGAATTTTTCCGCCATACCGATTTTATTGCAATGGCGGGTTTTACTATGGCGACCGCTTGGTTGGACTTTAACCGTACCGATGCAACCATAAGCGCCAAAGGGCGAATATTTCAGTTGTATCATCAGCATTTTGGTGCGATTCCTGTTGCTGTAAGCGGTACCAACCCACCGCCAAAACCCCAATATCCCATCGGTGGTGATCAGCCCAGTGTTAATACCGGCAGCCTCAATTGGCCGTTGGATGTATCCGCATCGCTCACGGAAGATAAACAGGCTTTGATTGTTGCGGTGGTTAATGCCACAGAGCAGGCGCAGTTATTAGAGTTGGATGTACAGGGCTTTACTGCGGCAGCCAAGGGCCGCTGTTGGAAATTCACAGGGGCAAGTTTAAATGCGCGTAACGCGGTGGGTAAGCCGCCAGAAGTGTTGACGCGCGAAACGGAATTTGACGCTCGAACTAGGCCGATACTAATCGCCGCTACCAGTGTGGAGTTTTATCGCTTCGAGCGGGCCTAATAACACGCAGATATTTAATCCGCCCCGGCGTTGATATATAGGCGCCGGGATTTTTGTATTAACTTAGGATTAATCAGATCATCTTTACTATTAACCCGGCGGAAAAATAGATCGTCCTGATCTACTTTTCCTTCGCTGCGCTAAAACTGGCAAAAATACATGGATTTTCTTGTTTTAGCGCGGCTCGCGGCGGCTTGCGCCGCCTCTGCGGCATCCTTGCCGCCATTATTAACCCGGCACTAAATGCCGCCGGGTTAATGAATCGTTCAAAAGTTCAAAATCCTATATCCGTTTGGCAATGATGAATTTTCACACAGCATCAGCCAACCCAGCTCGATTAAAACCAAGAGCGCAGTTTTGGCTTCGATTTAGAATAAAACGATCCTTTGCCTAGGATTTATCCTTCTATCCTTCTAGCAATAGGCAGCAAATATTACGATTGATCGGAGGGTGTGTGCGTATAGTAGCTTTGGTCGCAGGCAGCTTGATGTTTTTTGTGGCAGTTAGTTATTTCCTCCACGAACGCGCTACCGGTGATGTTAAGCCAACCAATCCCATGGGTACAGCCCAGGTAATTGATGTGAGCGACAACCTAAAAAAAAAGCTGAGCTGAGTTCTGCCGCGCCGCCAGCCAGTTCAGCTAAGTCTGCCGCAGTAAATACCAGCGTTGCAGTGGCTGCCAGTGGATTAATCCCCATACCTGAGCCTTTGCCCCAGGTACCCTGGAGCGGGCCTGCGCGCTTAGTGCTGTGGGACAATAAATCCCCGCCGGTAACTGCGCAGCAGGACGGCATAGAGCAGATTTTGGTGCAGCTTGATCCAACCCATTTAGCATCCTTACACCCCGGGCAAATTTTGGTGATGCCGTTACCCGATGGCGCGCCAGAGGTGCACGCATTAATTACCGATACATTTAACGACGCCACCGGCACCCACAACTGGCGGGCCAGTGTACAAAACGATTTGCCTAATGCATCGGTGCTTATTACCCAGGGCACTGAGCAAACCCATATTGCTATTTTTACCGAACAGGGTAGCTACACATTAATTGCCGATAACAAAACCGGCAAGGCTACCTTGGTGGACGAGGGTAAATTAATTGCGCGCCAGGCGTTGGTGGACGACGGCGTGGTATTGCATGAACACCCTGAATTAACACCACCCCTATCGCCGTAGTTTTGAATGCTTTTATTGGGTTTTAATTCGCCTGTGTGGTTGGCTGTGAGTATCGCCTAAAAGCGCCTGGTTACAGCGTTTACTGGCTACAAAAAATTTGTTTATGTTGAGATAGTATTATGCTGAAACCGTTTATTTTTGCCTCGGTAAGTCTGTTGGGAAGTGTGGTTGCCAGTCAGGCCTGGGCTGCTAAAACGGTGGATGTATTAGTATTATACGGATCCAGTGCACAGGCCTCGCGCAATGGCGCCGATATAAATGCGCGTATTGCTTCTTATGTGGCGTACGCTAACCAAGCCTATGCCAGCAGTGGGGTAGACATGCAGCTGCGATTAGTGGCAGCGCAGAAGTTAGATTTACCTATTAGTAATGTTTCAGAGGCGAATTTAAATACCTTGCGGCAAAATGCCACGGTTGCACAATTGCGTAGGCAATACGGCGCTGATGTGGTGTCTTATTTAACCCTCAGCCAAACTGTCTCCGGCGGTAGTATTTGCGGCATTGGATATATCCCGGCGGGCAACCCAACCTCCGCAACATTTTTCAGTGACGCACCGAGTTTGGCATTTAATTTGGTGGGTGTGGATTGCAATTTAAATGTGCTTACCCACGAGGTGGGCCACAATATGGGGCTTG
>DAOQGS010000454.1:0-3426 GCA_035338675.1 Cellvibrionaceae bacterium | reverse complement strand
GGTGGTTGAGCGCCTACAGGTGCAGGTGAATGAACAGAACGAGTGCCAGCTGGTGCGCTCGCCGGCGTTTATCAAGGGCCTTGCCAGCGGCGATGTGATTAAACTCACCGGCGCCACCGACGGCGCACCGCAGTTTGAGCTGGTGCGCCGCAGCGGCAATTTGGCCATCCGGGTGGTGAGCCGGGGGGATATTCAGGCGCTTTCCGAGCGCCTAACCCCCCATTTGGAACAACTCGGCGGTGAGCTGGATGCCGAAACTCCCCGCCTGTTGATTTACAGCATCCATGTAAGCCTGGGGTTTACCGCCATCGAAGCCCTGTTAAACGGCGCCATGGATGAACACAGCGCCTGGTTCTACGGCAATGTCTACGATCCCGCCGATGGCACCACCCCCCTTAACTGGTGGCTCGATGTTTTAGATCAGGTGTAAATTCAAACAGGTATAAACATGCTCGCCCTTCTCTCCCCCGCCAAAGACCTAGACTTTGATTCGCCGATTCTCGATATCAAAGCCACCCAGCCGCGCTTGCCTGAGCACAGCAAGGATCTTATGCAAACGCTCAAACAGGCCCAGGTGGCGGATGTGGCGGCGCTTATGCACCTGAGTGAAAAACTCGCCCTGCTCAACTACACGCGCTTTCAAGACTGGCGCTGGCCCCAGCCCAAACGCCGGGCCCGCCAGGCCATCTGGGCGTTTAATGGCGATGTCTACCAAGGCCTGCAGGCGCGCAGTTGGGCTGCCGAGGACGTGGCCTTTGCCCAGAGCCATGTGCGCATTCTCTCCGGCCTGTATGGGTTGTTGCGGCCCCTGGATGCCATTCTGCCCTACCGCTTGGAGATGGGAACTAGTCTTGCCACCGAGCGGGGGCGGGATCTCTACCAGTTTTGGGGGGAGACGGTCACCCAGTTGTTAAACAAGGATTTAAAAGCCGAGGGCAGCGGATTGGTGGTGAACCTCGCTTCCCAGGAATACTTCAAGGTGGTTAAACCCAAACATGTGGCCGGGCGCATTATTGAGCCGGTGTTTAAGGATTACCACGCCCCTTCTGGCACCTACAAGATCATAAGTTTTTTCGCGAAAAAGGCGCGGGGCCAAATGTGCGCCTATATTGTTAACAATCGCCTCACCCAGGCCGATGAGTTAAAAAGTTTCAGCGGCGATGGGTACGGCTATAACGCAGCCCTATCCAGTGGCGACACCTGGGTGTTTACCCGCCGCGCCGAGGCATAACCCAGGCGCATCTGGATAACAGGGCAGTTAGCTTCCATGAACAGGGTACAGGGCAATGGGCTTAACGGTGTTAGTGGTAGACGACGCAACCTTTATTCGCGACCTCGTCAAACGCGCCGTGCGCCAGATGGTGGGGGAGGTTGAATTATTAGAAGCCGCCGACGGCGCCCGCGCCCAGGCCCTAATCAAACAAAAAGCGCCGGATTTGATTCTATCCGACTGGGAAATGCCCGAGGTCTCCGGTGAAGAGCTGCTCAAATGGGTGCGCGCCCAGCCCAATCTAGTCGCCACGCCCTTCATCATGATCACCAGCCGGGGGGATCGCAATCATGTGATCGCCGCCGTCAACGCCGGGGTCAGCGATTACATCTCCAAGCCTTTTACCGCCGAAGAACTCAGCCGCAAAGTACATAAACAACTCAAACGCATCGGTTTTAGCCCCAAGGCTCCGGCGGCCAAACCCGCTGGGGCCTTTAGCTCCTTAGAGGTACTCACCGGCGCCACCGCCGAGCGCAGCCCAAAGGCCGCCCCTAAGCCTGCGGTGGCGGCTGCCTTTGCCAAACCTGTGGCGGCGCCGAGCGCCGCCCCCGCCAAAGTAACTCTACAGGCCCATCTGCGCCTGGCTAAACAGGCTTTTGTCTGCGAAGTAAAAGAGATTTCCCTGCAGGCCATGAGCGGCCTAATCGACCGCACGGAAACCTTGCCGCAATTATTTGAGGTGGCGGCCCTGGATATTCTGGATGCCCAGGGCCAGGTGCTGGCCCGCTTGAATGTTTATATCCACGCCCTCACGGCGGCGAGCCTGAGCCCGGAGAGTGACAAGGTGCGGGTGATGGTGCGCTTTGTGGATCAGGACCCGGCCAAGCTTGCGGCTCTTTCGCAGTGGATTCAGCGCTAGGCCGGGCCTTCTCAGGCGCCGTCTAAAGCCGCCTGCAGCTTTACCAACATCTGTTGCAGTGCCTCGTCATCGGCCCTATGGCCGCCCTCAGCCTGTTGCGTTTTCAACTGCTGCAGTTCGTAACAGAGGTTGAGGGCCACCAGCACCGCAATGCGCTCAGATCCCACCACCCCCTGTTGCACACGGGTGCTGCGCATACGGGCTTCCACTTCTTTCGCCGCCGTTAAGAGGGCGGCCTGCTCCTGGGGCGGGCAGGCGATCTGGTAGTCTTTTTCCAGCAGGGTCAGGGTGACGCGGTGGGGTTTAGTCATGGGGGCCGTCCCATTTTTTCAGGCGCGCAATCATGGCTTCAATCCGGTTGCAGGCGAGGGTGTTTTTGTCGATTAAAAGTTGGCGCTCCTGTTGCCAGTGTTGCGCCGCTTGTTTTAGTTGGGCGTTTTCGGCTTTGAGCGCCGCGTACTCGTGCAGCAGGCGATCCAGCTGGGCGGCCAATTGAGCGGTGAGCGAATCCTGCATAAGCGTTATGACCTGGCCGGTGGATGGGCACTGAACATCAACTAAACCCCTTAGGCAAAACGTACAAAGAAAGGGCCGCACCTAGGTAGCGTGCAGCGGCTGGTGAAGTGCCTGCGAGCCCCGTGCCAGCGAGCCTTAAGTGCCTTAATTTATAAGGCTTATGGTAGCATGTGGGGCAGAGCTTATATTGTTTCATTCCGCGTTTTAGCAGGCAGGGCCATGGTCGCAGCGAGCATCAATTTTGAACACTGGGCAGATTTTTTATTTCAGCTCGGGGCAATTAGCGGCGCCTCGGAATTTCAAGGCTTTTTAGTGGGCCTGCAGGTGAGCGGCGAACCCCTTGCTGAAGACGCCTGGCAGGACACAGTGGCGCAGTTTTTGGACATTGCCATGCTGCCTAAAACCCCTGAACAGCTGGCAGGCCTCACCGCCCTCAACGCCATGGTGAGCCACGCCCTGGCCGACGGTGACTACCGTTTTCGCCTGCTGCTGCCCGACGACGCCCTGCCGCTCGCGGCGCGCTTAGAAGCCCTCGCCCAGTGGTGCCAGGGCTTTTTGTTCGCCCTCGGCCACGCAGGCGCAGAGGGAGTGAAACAGGAGGGCCTGGACGATGTGGCGCAGATTGCCCAGCTAGAGCACAGCTGCGACGAGAGCGAGGAGAACGAAGTGTATTTTGCCGAGCTGGTGGAATACGTGCGGGTGGTGGTGTTGCAATTGGCCGCCGAACAGGCGCGCCGCACGGCTTCTGCCGCACCACTTCAAGCCCCAACCGATGCCCACT
>DAOQGS010000453.1:0-3433 GCA_035338675.1 Cellvibrionaceae bacterium | reverse complement strand
ATGATGAAGATGATGAAGATGATGAAGATGATGAAGATGATGAAGATGATGAAGACGAGTTTATCGACGGCGCGCCGCCACAGGCGCTAAGCCCACATGCCAATGCTATTAAGCCAGTCATTTGTTTATTCATGACGTTACCTGTAATAGTTTATTAATTTGGTTTTCGAGCAGCGGCGCGCCCATCAGAGGGATTGTTAGAAATTGCCCTGGGCTGTTCTCGCTGCGAGTTTTGGCAATAGCACTAGAGGCAAGTCCTAAATCCCCTCTAACAATCACCTGGATGCAAGACACGTAGCGCCATACTCACCTCCACAAAAGCAGGAACAAACCCTTAAATTGTGATCGGCATCACCTCGATCGCACTCGTAGAGTTAATTAATAAAATTTTCTGCGGCCGTCGGAGCGGTGCACCAAGGTGAGCCCTACGGGTCTAGCAGCAAATTTAGTGGTGAATATAGGAATGATTACACTTAAGAAGCCTCTATGCGCCTACCAATTGAATACCCGGATCTCGCCGCTAAACGCTACAATTTAGCGCCTGGGTAGCACTCGATTAACACCATTCTAAAAGTCGCTTAAAAGTGCGCGCCGTTAAGTGTTAGCCTACCAGGCCCCGCCCTACTCCTGTCCGAGCGCTATATTTACAGTTGTATTTGCCTGGGCTAGCATGTCGCCGAATTCACAAAATTAGGACGTTTTAAAATGAGAAAAATGTATGGCATCCCTTCATTTTTTATCCTCTATGCATTAGCCACCGCGCAGCATGCACATAGCTGCACCGGAGACGAGCATGTTAAGTACATTAAGGAAGTGCGTTTTGACAATGATAAATTAGCCTGCGGCAGCGAACTTAAACGCTTAGTTATTAAATGGTCTAGCCAAGCCCCTAAAGGATCACCAAAACCCAATGGAATTGGACTGGTAGTTAAAAATGCCAAAGGCAAAGAAATCGTCCGCTATGACTTACCGGAGACAAAACCTGACTCACTTGTGTATGCCACATGCATCAACAAACATTATGCACCACAAACCGAAATACGCTTTTATTTTTCGGAGTTCACCAACACCCGCACTGAGAAAAATGGTTCTGTCTCGCAAACCTTTGCCATTAACCCCAAGAATGAATCCTGTGTTTTAAGCGAGTTATTGACTACGCCATAAAACCGCTAGCACTTTTCCTTCGCAGCCTTTCGACTGGCGCATTCGCAAATGCTAATCTGGGTTGCCTGGATGGATTGCAGCGTAATCAGGGATTATTTAAGACCCCGGATTGCGCTACACTCCATCCGGGCTACACAGTGAATAAAACAACCCCTAACGGAAGTTGAATTATTTTGTTGCTGGCGCTGGCGGCGTTAAATGTGTAAATCCTTATTTAACTGCGCGCTAAAAATTTACACCGCTTGCAAAAAATTCGGGCAAACACAACTAACCTATATTCTTCCTTGCATCCAAAAACCGCCACTGCCCCAGCGGCATTTTACCCATGGAGGTGGTGCCGATGCGGATGCGTTTAATGGTGATTACCTCAAGGCCCACCTGTTCACATACCGATTGAATTTGCCCAGGCTGGGGGTTTTTAAGGGCGAAGCGCAGGCGGGTTTCGCTCTGCCAGCTCACTTTGGCGGGGGGTAATTTTTTGCCTAAAAAACTTAAGCCGGAATTTAAAAGGGCGAGTTTTTCAGCGGGCAGTGCGCCGTTTACTTCCACAATAAATTCCTGCTCCATACGCGCGCCGTCTTCGGCAAATTTACGCTGTAACCCCCAGTGCTGACTTAATATTTGCATACCGGCCACACCGGGCAGCAGGGGCAGGCAGGGTTTTATTTGGAATAAATGGCGCTTTAGTAAACGCCCGGCGGTTTGATCCTCCGCCCAGCGATTGGCGGCAATTAAGTGCGCCAAGGTTTGTTCTTTATTTAAATCCGCCGCCACATGCATTATTAAGGTAATAGGGCCTGCAGCGGTGGTGTTGGCGCCGGGCAATAAAAGTACGGTTTGATCAGCCACCGGAAATTGCGGCTGGTCTATCACTTCACCATCTACGGTTACCCATCCGCCTTCAATATACAGCTCAGCTTCGCGGCGGGAGCAGCCAATTTGTTGAATAAGCTTTTTGCTTAAACGTATGGTTTCGGTCATGGAACGCTCTAATAATAGGAATAGATAGGGGCGGAAGGAGAATTCACCGCACTCTAATCACTTTAATCAAGGATGCTCTAATTAAACCTAAATGCGCCGCCGTACTGTAGCGGCCATATTTAATCAATAATTATTAACCCGGCATACAAAGCTGCCGGGTTAATAATACGCAGGTAACGAGGGAGTATTAGGTGTGGGCCGAATCGTTTTTGGCACTGCTGAGCTCGTCGAATTTTGCTTCCAGCTGCGCCAGTTGCGCCTCTAAGGCCTCTACTTTTAAACGGGTGCGCAGCAGCACTTCCGTCTGGGCATCAAATTCTTCCCGGCTTACCAATTGGCATTTTTGCACGGCGGCTTCCACCCAATGGCGCAGCAGGCCCTGGTCTAATTGGGGCAGCGGGGGCTTGGGCAAGGCGCTTAGGCGCTCGGTAATTTCTTGGGTTATGTGTCGGGTTAAATCAAGCAACATGGCAGCACCTTCAAAGGGTCGAACAGGCCAGCGGGGCGCGCTGGCCGCAAAGTGTACACCAAAACCCCAACGGCTCCCGCCCCTTGTACGCCCTGGAGGTATTTGCCGCTACAATGCCCGCTTTTTAACGATAAAGAGGGCGGGCCGTGGGGCAGTTGATCTGGGCAGTATGTTTATTGGTATTGAGCCTGCGCCTCTACGCGGCGGAACCCTTTTACCAGGTGAGCACGCCGGTTAGCTCCCAAGCCCCGGAGGTGCGCGCCCAGGCCGCCAGTAAAGCGCTGAAAGATATGCTCTGGCGCTTAACCGGCAGCCAGCAGGCCGAACAAAACCCCGCCTTAGCCAGTATATTTAGCCGCGCCGAAACCTATGCAGATAGTTTTAGCTACACCGGCAGCGGCCAAATTACTTTTACCTTCTCCCCCCAGGGCCTCAACCAGTTGATCAAGGAGTACGGCCTGCCCTACTGGCCCGCCAACCGGCCCAAGGTGTTGGTGTGGAGCCTCGTGAACGGCCAGTGGCCAGCCCCCGGCGACAGTGCCCTAGCCGAATTAAAAGCCCAGGCACAGCTGCGCGGCATCCCCTTAGTGTTCCCCAATTACGATAGCGAAGACCGCACGGCGTTAAGCCTGGAACAATTTAAAGCCTTCGATAGCGAGGCGCTGCTCAATGCCTCCTTCCGCTACAGCCTGGATACGGTGATGGCTATTATCATCAGCGATAGCGGCAGCCGCTGGACCTTTGATCATCGCGGTGACAAGCGCAGTGGTGATAACCCTGTGCAGGGCATTAATGCTCTGGCGGATTTTCTCGCCGCCC
>DAOQGS010000452.1:0-3442 GCA_035338675.1 Cellvibrionaceae bacterium | reverse complement strand
ATGCTGCATCCGTTGGGAATATTAATATTGTCAAACACCTGGTCTACGCAGGTGCCGATACGTCTCTCGCTACTTTAGATGATTTTACCGCGTTGGCCGTTGCCGCCAACATAGAAACCCTTAGCTTTTTGCGCCACCAAAGTATGCCATTAGCTCGCGCTGGCTAAAAAATTACCTTCACTTAATGAATTGACATAACTTACCATTGGAAATTATTTATGAGCACATCACCTACTGTCGCGCTTATTCAGCAACAACTGAGCGAAAATCCCGTTATTTTATATATGAAAGGTACTGCGGATCACCCGGAGTGTGGTTATTCTGGCGCGGCTGTAGCTGCATTAAAAAAGGCCGGAATTGCATTTAGCTTTGTCAATGTATTGCAAGCGCCCCTAATTCGCGAGCGTTTACCCTCTATTTCTCAGTGGCCTACCTTTCCACAATTATTTGTTAAAGGCGAGCTGGTGGGCGGCAGCGATATAGTCTGTGCAGCAGTGGCCGATGGTACCTTACAGGCGATGGTTGCTAAGGCCGCAGACGTTCAGGCGTAAGCTCATTTTAGTAGTGAATCGCAATGCTGGCGCGCGACGTTTTTTAGGCGGTGAATTTTTGCAGAGCATTCATGTTGGGTTCAATGCATAATTTTTAATCCTATTTGGTGTATATCAACTATGGAACAAGCGGAAATTATTAATATCATCAAACAGGCCTTGCCCAGTGCACAGATTAGTGCCGAGGGCGCTGACTGTAGTTTTACCGTGCAGGTAGTCAGTGAAAGTTTCAGTGGCGTAGGCGCGGTTAAGCGTCAGCAGCAAATACTGGGATTGTTTAGTGCATTACTGACCACAGGTGCATTGCACGCGCTGAGTGTAAAGGCCTATACACCAGAGGAATGGGCGGCGGCGCAGACGCCATTAACGCAGTTGTCCCTTTAAAAACTATCTACGGCCACAGACTTTCATCCATTTTTATCGAGGTGCCTTATGAGCCAAATCGCCAATTTAAGCCGGGAAGTTGCGCTGCGAATAGCCTTGGCCGCACGCATCTTGCCTGATGTGGGTGTGAGCCGTTTGTTAGAAATACTCCATCGCCGCATCAGCGATGATTTAACCGAGGAGTCTTTAAAATTAATAACCGTCACGGATTTAAAAACCGGCTTTGCCAGCACGGACGGTGAAGAAGATGGCGAAGACATTAGCGTAGGCTTGCCAGCCCTTAAAGAAGCAGTGCGAATTTTATGGGGTGAAAACGACCAAGAGCAATTGCCGAAGCCCGTTGAATTAACTGAGCCCATGCCAGGATCCATACGTGTGGCCATAGCCTCCAACAGTGGCGAAACGCTTAATGGCCATTTTGGGTCCTGTATTCGCTTTTTAGTTTATCAAGTCAGCGCTACCGATTATAAGCTGGTAGGGATTCAATCAGCAGTAGAGGCAGATTTATCGGAAGATCGCAATTTATTTCGAGTGGATTTAATTCGCGATTGCCAGGTGTTGTATGTGGTTTCCATCGGTGGACCTGCGGCTGCGAAAGTGGTACGCGGCGGAATTCACCCCATGAAGGTAATAGAAGGTGGCGAGGCCAGTGAAATAATCGCCAAATTACAAGCGGTAATGAGCAATTCTCCACCGCCTTGGTTAGCTAAAATCCTCGGTGTAGATCCTGAAG
Source organism: Cellvibrionaceae bacterium (assembly GCA_035338675.1). GTDB lineage: Bacteria > Pseudomonadota > Gammaproteobacteria > Pseudomonadales > Cellvibrionaceae > CAMCXE01. The sequence continues at coordinate 1,774 of DAOQGS010000452.1, read as the reverse complement.
AGCGTGTACGTTTTGAACGCAGCGAAGCTACGGGCTAAGCGCTCAACGCCATTTTTTTAATTTACTGGCTATTGAATTCCGTTTGTTGAAACAAATAGGAGATTTCTTTAGTGCTGGAGTGCTGGAAGCCCGCAGTAGTAAATACAGGTCAATTCAGACACGCCGTGAATACATCCTAAGTAGGCTCGTCAAAAGGATCCCTCTTTTTGACGGTCTGAAATGACCTGTATTAACCACTGCTATACCGCGGATTTATTATTTGGTATGGCTTAATTATGCTGCTTTGCCGGTCGCATGGAAAGGGAAATAATGTCTGCGGTAATGAATGCTTAAGTTTGCTAGCTAAATAGTTTCTCGGCTTTAAAAAAGGCCGTCTAGATAAGGCGGCCTTTTTCGTAATTTCCTGCGAATATTTATTCGAGTATTGATTATAGTGTTTGCTATTAATCCGGCGGGATTCAATGCCTGGAAGATGCTGCAAGAAAATCTGATCGAAAATGAAAAAATGAGCCTATGCCATTGCCCGCAGTAAAAAAGATCTTTAAAAACTGTGCGCAGATGGGATAGGCCCTAAACACATCCAACCCCTATTGGATTTGTTTTTCTGCCATTAACCTAAGCTAATCTAGGCGAGCGCCGCGAGTTCCTGGTCGGCGCTGCTAGCGGCCACTAAACTTTGCCAGTCGGCTTCAATAATTTGCAGTTGTTTTTTGTCGCAAAAGCGCCGTTCTTTGTCGGTGGGTTCGGGTAAGAGTACAAAACCCGCAGGTGAGTCAGCGCCGTGAATAATATCGCTTAACACCATGCGTTCTGTATCCCGCAGAAAACGCATACCGATAAAAACGTATTTTTTTCCCAGGCGGTATTCCTTTAAGAAACTAGGAATGGCAAAGCCGCCCATTAATTCAGTGATGTAATCCACGTAGTCGGCATCGGAGGCAATATAGTTGGCTTCCGGTAGGGGCGTGCCCATGGGTTTGAATAATACCGGCAGCAGCTTATCCACCTGTTCAAGTTCAATGGGGGCATAACCTGCGCCCGGATTAAATTGATAGAGCTTAAATCGATATTGGGTGCCAGCAATACGGGCAACGCCGACAATTAAGGTATGGGCGCGATCAGCATAGAGTTGTTGCAGTTGTGTATCGCGATTGATGTCGATTACATACTGTGGGGATAAACCGGCCAACCATTGATGAAACACCGACCCAGACCATTTGCGCTCACCGTAGGTAGTCGTTAAAAAGCGCTCCACGGATTTGCGGCCTTTTTTTTGTTCTACGTTCATGGCCGCCCGTGCAAATTCATACATTAAACGCGGCGCCATGGGTTTGCCGTCGTTCATGGCCAGAATAAGGCTATCGCTGTCGGCGGGAATTGGATTTTTAGACAACATATCCACCACGCCGCGCAGCGCATCCGGCCCTAAATAAGGGACGACTGTGCCATCTTTAATGCGGGCAATTATATGATTGAGCGAGTTTAAAGCAGGCATAGAGATTCCTCGGTTAATAAAAAGCGACAATAAAAAATCCATAGGGGCAAAATTCACGCCATTACAGAATTTACCGTTGATGCCCTAAACCGGTGGCATAAAAGGGATTAATTAAAGGCTGGCAGTTTCTGCAATCAAAGGCTCAGCGGACCATTAATAGCCAATACATGCCGTCTGCAGAGAATAGTTGGGAAGAAGAATCGAATTAATCCAAAACCTCAGCTTAAGCCCTGTGGTATAGCTTTAGCCTAAATAACCTGCTGCAGTCATACCTTCAAT
>DAOQGS010000451.1:0-3446 GCA_035338675.1 Cellvibrionaceae bacterium | reverse complement strand
ACCACAGGCGCAGCAGGCTGTTGCGGCGAGCGCTGCTGCCCTGTTGCAGGCAGGTTAAATCCAGGCTGTGGCCCAAGCGCTCGGGCCGAGGGCTACAGGAGGCAAGGTCAGAGGCTAAATACTCCTGCAGTAATTGCTGCTCCTCCTGCAGGCGCAGGCAGGTGTTGGCCACTTGGGCTGCGGCCTTGGGCCAGCGGCTGGTTAATTGGGGCAATAGGCTATGGCGCAGCCAATTGCGCTCAAAGCGCTCGTCACTGTTGCTCTCATCTTCCACCCAGGTAAGGCCCTGGGCTTGGGCATAGGCTAGCAGCGCGCCACGCTCAAGCCCCAGTAAAGGCCGTAGCAGAACCCCGGCGCCGATGGGCCGGGCCGGGGCCATGCCGGTTAGGCCAGCCAGGCCACTGCCGCGCAATAGGCGCAGAAAAAACGTCTCCGCCTGATCGTTCAAGTGATGGCCGCACAAGAGGGCTTCGCCTGGGCTTAGGGTTGCTTCAAATACCGCATAACGGGCCTTGCGGGCGGCGGCCTCCAGGCTCTCGCCCTGGCGGGCAACCAGCACTCGTTGACTGTGGCAGGGCAGATTCTGCTCAGCGGCCCAGTGCTCCACCTGCTGTTGCCATTGATCGGCAAATGGCGAGAGGCCGTGGTTGATGTGCAGCAGGCGCACCTGGGGCAAATAGGTTTTGGCCAGATGGGCCAGCACCATAGAATCCAGCCCGCCGCTTAGGGCTACGCAATAGCCTTGTGCCCCGTTACCTTGTGCCAGGCCGTAAGCCGCCATAGACTCCCTAAAAACCTTAACTACCTGATCATGCCGCCACGAGCCCTGTAATGCCAAACCATCAATCGCCGCCAAAACAAGCCCCTTACGGATTTTGGGAATCCCCTATTAGTGTTGATGCCGTCCTCGCCAATGCAATTCAGCCCATGTACCCGCAGGGGGCTAGTGGATGGTTGTTTTGGTTGGAGGCGCGGCCAGCGCAAAAGGGCCGCCAGGTTATTGTGGCCCAGTTGCCCGATGGCACCAAGCGGGAATTATTGCCGGAGGAGCACAGTGCCCGCAGCCAGTTTTTAGAATACGGCGGCTGCCCTTTTTGGCTGGCAGGCAAGGAGCTGATCTGGGGGAACGCGCAGGATCAGAACCTCTATGCCATGGATTTTGCCCGCCCGGCTGCGCCCCGCAAGCTCACCCAAAGCGGCGGCCGCTACGCCGATATTCAGTGGGATACTAGGCGCAACCGAATATTGGCGGTGATGGAGACTCCTAGCGACGGGCTTTCAAGCCTTAGCATCGCAAGTATCGACCTCAGCCTTGAAGAACAAACCCCAAGAGTTCTGCAACAAGGGGCAGACTTTTACGCGTACTTAAGCCTCGCCCCCAACGGCCAACAACTGGCGTTTATCCAATGGCACCAGGGCCATATGCCCTGGGATGCCACCGCTTTGATGCTGGCCGAGGTCAACCCCGACGGCAGCCTCGCCGAGCCTGCCACCTGGGTGGCCGAGGAGGCGCAACAGGCCATAGCCCAACCTCAATTTGGCCCCGACGGCTGCCTGTATTGGGTGAGCGATGCCACCAACTGGTGGAACCTCTACCGCCGCCAGGGCGAGAAGGTTGAGGCCCTGGCCCCCATGGAGGCTGAATGCACCACGCCCCGCTGGGTAAGCGGCATGAGCAGTTATTGTTGTGTGGACGCGGATGAAATCCTCTTCTGCTACACCCAAGGGGGGCTGTGGAACCTGGCCAGGCTCAACACCCAAAACGGCCAATGGCAGCCACTGCTGACCGATTACCCCCATATCAGCCAGTTGAGTAGCGCAGATGGCGGCGCGCTGTTTTTAGCCGCCGAGCCTCAAGGCCCAATACAGATTTATCACTATAGCGACGGACAGGTACAACCCCTGGCAGCGCCCGCCCCTGATGAGCTGCAGGCCTATTACAGCCAACCCAAAAGCATTTATGTGCCCAGCGACGGCTACAACCTGCACGCCTTTTATTACCCGCCCCACAACCCGGATTACTCAGAACCTGAGGGCTTGCCGCCGGTGATTGTGCTCTGCCACGGCGGCCCCACCGGGCAGACTTCAGCCCTGCTGAATTTAAAAAACCAATACTGGACCAGCCGTGGCTTTGCGGTGCTGGATGTGAATTACCGCGGCAGCACAGGCTTTGGCCGCGCCTTTCGCCACAGCTTGCACGGCGCCTGGGGCCAGGCAGATGTAGCGGATTTGTGCAACGCCGCCCAATGGGTGAGCGCCCAGGGCTTGGCGGGCCTGCGCTTTATCAAAGGCAGCAGCGCCGGTGGCTTTAGCGTGCTGGCGGCCCTGGCCTTTCACCACAGTTTTGACGGCGGCGTAAGCCTGTATGGCATTGGGGATTTGGCACTGCTCGCGCAAGACACCCACACCTTTGAGGCGCGTTATTTGGACTCCCTAGTGGGCCCCTACCCTGAGCAAGCACAGGTGTACGCCGAGCGCTCGCCCTTGTTTGCGGCGGATCAAATCCGCTGCCCGGTGCTGATATTCCAAGGGCTGTTAGACAAAGTAGTGCCCCCCAACCAGGCCCAAGACTTAGTGGCCACCCTCAAACACCAGGGCACCGCGGTAACTTATGTGGAGTTCGCCGAGGAGGGCCACGGCTTTCGCCAGGCTCAATCCATCCGCGAGCAATTGGCAGCGGAGCAGGTGTTTTACCAGCAGGTGATCAGCCAATGAGCCGCTACCGCCCCCCCGCCCCCAAAAGCGCGCCCTATATCACCCGCGAAGGCTGGCAAACTCTGCAGGCTGAATTGCAATTTTTATGGCACGAGGAGCGGCCGAAGGTTACCCAAGTGGTACACGAGGCGGCCAAAAATGGCGACCGCTCGGAAAATGGCGACTACATTTACGGCAAACGCCGCCTAAGGGAAATCGACCGGCGCATAGGTTATTTAAGCCGCCGGTTAGATGTATTAAAAATTGTTGACAGCACACCGGACGACCTAAGCAAAATTTATTTCGGCGCCTATGTCACGCTCGAAAAAGACGATGGCAGCACGATTACCTACCGCATAGTGGGGCCGGATGAATTCGATTTAAAAGCCCATAAAATCAGCCTAGACGCGCCGCTGGCTAAAGCCCTCTTGGGTAAAACCCTAGATGATGAAATTAGGCTAACCTTAGCGGACAAGGTGGATATTTATTATGTGGTGGATGTCCGGTACGGGCCGCTTAGTGATTAAATTTTCGGGCTATCAAAGGGGAGTTTTGCGGGGGGATGGTGCGCAATGCCATTAGGTTAAGTGTTTTGTGCCGTCTTTAGCATCTGGATTTTTGCTTGCCCCACAAACCCCTCCCCTTAAAAAGGGGAGGGCGCTATAGCAGCTGGCACACAGCAAAATACACCGGCTTGAACCTAAAAACCGCAGTTGAACTCGTAGCGAGGGTGCCTAAGACGCTGAATATGG
>DAOQGS010000450.1:0-3449 GCA_035338675.1 Cellvibrionaceae bacterium | reverse complement strand
GTTTTTCAGCTGCTTCTGTCGCACCCACTCTATCGGCCAGTTTTAGAGCCTCAAGCTTGAATTCAGCAGTGTGTTTTTTGTTCGATTGTGCGGGAGTCTTCTTGGTCATGGGTCACCTCTCGGGTTATTCTAACCGTTTTTAGGGTGTCCACTTTTAGTGGTAGGGATCAGAGCACGAGGAAGAAAACCTGCATACTGAAATGCAATACCATTTACTGAAGATTGGCAACGCTCTAGGATACGATGTAATTAGTGCGACCAATGATCGTTCGCGCTGCCACGCCGGAAATAATTTTTCGTTTATTAGTTTGGACAATTTTCCTATAATCGACATTGATAAAGATACGCTCAATACTATTGCCCTCATAGATGTTGTCTGGTTTGAAAAAGGAACGAATCGAATTATAGGGGCCTTCGAAGTTGAAAAAAGTACGTCCATTTACTCGGGTATTTTGCGGCTGACGGATCTTCATTATTCGTTCCCTGAAAACAACGCGAGCTTGTATCTAGTTATCCCGGATAACAGGGAAAAAGAACTTATTTCACAGTTAATGCGACCGGCCATCAAACAAAGTAACGTCCAAATACATTACCTGGTATTTTCAGATCTAAGCAAGTACTGCGACGCGATATGTACCTTTGGTGAAAATGTAGACGCATTAAAAAAGATCGCTAGAATTGCTTGTTTATGAATACTAGCGGATCGTGCAGATTTTTCGAAATAACATTTAATCCTTTTATTGTTCACCTTACTTTCCGTCAAATCTAGAGGCCTCTGCTAGGTGATTTAATTGCCTAAATTAAGGATGTTGCCCTACCATTTAAAGTCGATGGTCATTTGCCTCTCAAGATTGTTCATAAAGAGAATTAAGTCTATTCACTCGAATGAATGTCTCCATCAAGCAAACTATCTCCCGCAAGTTAATAAACTGAATATGAGAGTAGGACATATATACCTCTGTCATTTTTTTAAAATGGTCGCATTTTTTAAACACATGTCCATCCAGCTCGGAGGTAACTTGCCGAAGCTTAGCTCACTGTCATTTTTGCTAAATTCAGCTGCTGCACTTTTTCGTACGGCTGGTGCGCTCTGATCGCTAACATGAAAATCAGATTCATGGGCCAGAACAGGGGTGCCTATTAACAAACCCATTAATATAATGGGATGCGAATTTTTTCATGGTGGATACTCAGTTAGATTGATGGTGTATTAATTTAAATGATTTTTATTGCTTTCCGTATATTCTTGCTTGCTCATTTGCGCTCTAATGCGGCTATTTCTCGTGGTCTAAATCCCAGACTAAATGCGCATCGATTAATAAGCTGTAATAAGCGCGTGCCGATTCAACTTTGGCCTCCAGGGCAGCGAGTGATGCGGCTGTAGCCTGGCGCCTGGCAAGCAGAAGCGTGGATAAATCAGCCTCGCCCAAGGTATAAGCGCGCTGCATAAGGCGGACATTTTCTGACAGGGCCGCAGCACTTGCTTCTGCTAATTGCCAGCTTTCGTAATGTCCACTGGCGGTAGCAACAGCTGCTGCTATTCGCGCTTCATTCTCACGCTGCTGCAGTATCCAATCATCGTGCGCTACATAGGCAGTTTGTACTGCTTTGCGGGCCTTTGCGCTGCGCTGGGAGCCTGAGAGGGGTAGGCTAATCGATAGGCCTACAACCCGTTCTCTGCCAGCAAACTCTGATGCGCTGAAAACGCCCAGGGTAGGATCGGGTACTCGATCAGCGCGAGCCCTCTCGCCATTAGCTTGCGCCTCACGGTAATGCGCCTCGGCAATTTTGAGTTCGTCACTCTGGCTGGAAATCCGTTCGCGCCAATAGCTTTCCGGCAAATTGACAGGCCGGGCCTCTGGTAGATTGGCGTATTCGCGGGTCAGTCCTGGAAAACGGGCATGGACTTTTGACCAGGCAACAGAGGCCTTAATTTTGGCCGTACTGCTGGCGCGTTGCTGCTCAGCCAGTTCACCTTGTGCCAAGGCCACTTCCAGCTTGGCGGCGTCGCCCGCTTTAAATTGCTTTTGAACAATGCCGAGATTGTCCTGCGTGGATTGTTGGTTAGCCTGGGTTAGCGTGTAGGCCTGTTCGGCGGCCAGCCAGTCCAGCCACAGATTCAGTAACTCTTTAGCCGTCTCATGCAAGGCCTCACCGTATTCTGCTTCTCCTCTATCTAATAGAGCGTTGCCGATACGCTTATCAGCGCGGATTTTGTTTGGCAGGCGTACGGTGCGTTCTAAGGCGGCGTTCCACTCGTTATATTCTTCATCACCCGCTTCCAGTTTGCGCTTTTGGGCCGTGTATTTTACCGTCCACTCGTAGGGCGAGCCTTTAGCAAGGGCGGCTTCTTCTTTAAATACTTCTGAACCTGCACGGGCAGCTGTCACTTCTGGATCTTGATCAAGAATGGTCCGCGCCACCGATGTAGGCAACAAGCCCGGGGTTTCAATCTGGGGTTCCGCCGCACTCGCTATACCCGAACTTAACGCAGCCAATAGGCCGAATAACCAATATTTCATAGGATTTCTCCTGCCTCTATAACAGGTAACAGCCAATAGCGCAGACCGATACCTGCAAATTCGTGTTTAAGGGCTGCAAGTACCGTTTCGCTATCGGCCTTGCTTACCAATGCCGTAATCTGCACAGCTCTGGCTTGGCCAAGCACTTGTTCACTGGCACTCAGTTCGCGTGGGTGTAAGCCGTGCGCCGCACCATTGCTGCTGGCAAATACCTGAACGTCAGACGCCAGCAGCAAATGGTCGATTAAATGTTCTTGATGGGCGATGGGACACAACAGCGTTAAGCAGATATCAGACATGGGAAATCCCCCGGTTGGCGGGTTTCGCAAAGGCAAACCGCTGGTAAAGAATGGGTAGCAAAATAAGTGTGAGTGCAGTGGCTGTAACCAAGCCGCCGATAACCACTATCGCGAGGGGGCGCTGGATTTCGGAGCCGGGGCCGGTGGCAAATAACAGAGGTATCAACCCAAATGCCGTGATGGACGCCGTCATCATTACCGGGCGTAAGCGTCGGCGCGCACCTTGGCTGACAATCTCAAACATATCCAGCCCTTGGGCATAAAGCTGGTTGAAGTAACTCACCAGTACCACACCATTGAGTACCGTGATGCCCAGCAGGGCGATAAAACCCACGGATGCTGGCACCGAGACATATTCACCCGTCAGCCAGAGCGCGACTATGCCGCCGACCAGTGCAAAAGGAATAATGCTGAGGATCAGCAGTGCCTGCCGCAGGGAGCGAAACGTGGAAAACAGCAACACAAAAATCAGAAATAACGACACTGGAACCACAAGGCTTAAGCGGCTAGCCGCGCGCTGCTGATTCTCAAACTGTCCACCCCAGGCGATGCGATAGCCGGTGGCTCCCGAGGTCGCGTGCCCAAGCTGGAAACCCTGCTTGAACTCGTGGATCACCTCGCGGATTTC
>DAOQGS010000449.1:0-3452 GCA_035338675.1 Cellvibrionaceae bacterium | reverse complement strand
TTTTCCACGATGATTTTTCACCTGAAAATACCGCGTTTTATTTCCATGAATTTGCTGCCGCCGCTGCCGGAGCAGGTTTGCAATACCTGACGGAGGCAGAATTTAGCGATACACAAAGCCTGCAATTTTCCCCTGAGGTGCAGGCGACGCTCAGCCAGCTGGGGCAAGATTCTATATTAGCCCAGGAGCAATATTTAGATTTTTTAACCGGCCGAAATTTTCGCCAAACGCTGCTGTGCCATCACGAAAAACCTCTCACGCGCCCGCTGGCAGCGGCACACATGCGCAATTTTTATTTCTCGATTAATGTGCAACCGGAGCAGCCAGTAGACAGCGTGAATAATGCCGCTCTAATGCGTTTTGCGCACCCTGAATTAGGCGCCATGAGCACCGATAACCCTCTGGCTAAGGCCGCATTGAGTATTTTAGGTGCCCAGTTTCCCAAAGCGCTAAAGTTTGCAGACCTGGTGGCGCAGGCCCAGGCAATGCTTGCTGATAATTCTCCGGTGGATGAACCGCGCCGGGCGGAATTAGCGGAATTTTTATGTGCAGCCCTTCGCCGTGGTATCGCCCAGATTCACACCGAGCCACACAACCTGCCGGAGCAGGCCGGTGAATTTCCTGTTGCCAGTGCTATTGCCCGCCAGCAAGCCCAGCACAGCCCGGTAATTACAACCTTATTGCACGATACGGTCAGCCTGGACGACCCACTCAGCCGCGCTATGCTGGTGTTATTAGATGGCACGCGTAACCGCGCCGCCCTGGTGGAGGAGTTAAAAACCCGCGCTAAAGCTCCGCAAGAAACTCAGGCCCAAGCAGAATATGCGCAATTTATTGCCAATTTGCCGGAGTTGGTGGAAACACAATTAAAACGCTTAATTCGCTTGGGTTTATTGCTGCAATAATTGCAGGTTTATTTCAATACCGCTGCCGCAAGCCATCGCTCAGGGCGCGCCTATACGCGGCGCTCGCTGGCGCCGCACCCAATAATAGCGCTAATAACACTACTAAGCTTGCCGCCATCGGCGTATAGGATTGCAGGGGATTGCTGCTAATAAATAAACCAAAATACTGTGCTAAATACGGCTGGCCTGCGGCAAGGCTTAAGCATAGCGCGCCGCCTGCCAGCACAAATGCGCCGCCAAGGATTAACATAATTTCCAATTCAACCAGTATAAAAATAAAACTCGCCTTGGCGCCGAGGGAGCGCAAAATTGCTATCTCCCGCTGGCGCTCATTCATAGCGGCTAATAGTGTGGTTACCATGCCCAGTAAAGCCGCCAATAAAATAGATACCGCAATCACCATTAATAAATGCTCCACCATGGCAAGCATTTGCCACAGCTCGGTGAGGGCAACGCCTGGTACTATCGCCAGCAGTGGCTCCTGCGGGAATTCATTAATTTGCCGTTGCACATTAAATATGGCAGTGCGGGATTTAAGCCCCACGAGCATGGCGGTAATACTGCTGGGTGTTAAATCGGCCTGCTGGGCAGCCTGTGGAGCACTTTCGTTTGGCACACCGGCTCGCCAACCCAGGTGAATGGCCTCTATAGAGCCAAGGCTGGTGTGGAGTGTGCGATCCACCGGTGTGCCAGTGGGTGCTAAAATTCCGCTCACCACAAACGGTTGTTTATCGTGTTTGCTGAGGTTTGTCTCACCACTGCCGTGGGCGATAATTATTGTGTCGCCAATTGTATAACCGAGTTTTGCAGCCACTTCAGCGCCTAAAACTACTTCATATAAAGCGCTAAACGCTTTGCCTTTGGCGAGGCTTAACGCCTGCTGCTGGCCGTATTGATAGTGGGTAAAATAATCTTGAGTAGTGCCCAGCACTCTATAACCCTTGTGGGAATCCCCCAGCGACAGCGGAATTACCCAGTCCACGGCGGAGTGTTTGGCTAATTCTTGGTAGCTCTGCCAGCTAATATTATTAGTGGCGTTGCCGATGCGAAATACCGCGTACAACAATAAATTAATGCTACCGGAGCGGGCGCCGACAATTAAATCCGTGCCGGAGAGGGTTTTATTAAAGCTGATTTTGGCTTGGTTGCGCAGATGGTCAACCCCCAGCACCAGTGCAATGCTAAAACTTAACGACAACAGGGTTAAAAGTACCGTGCTGCGGCGGTGCCACAGGCTTAAGCGCGCCAGTTTAAATATCATGGGCAGAGCTTCTGTGTTGGGCAGGATGAAAGGCTTGAATATCAATGGCCCGGTTAAAATAACCTTCTAATGATTTATCGTGGCTGACAAAAATAATCGTGCTGTTAAATTGCTGGGCACTGCTGAGCAATAAATCTATAAAACTATTTTTGTTGTCTGCATCTAATGCCGAGGTGGGTTCGTCGGCAATAATTATTTTTGGCTCGCATAAAAGCGCGCGGGCCACCGCCACACGCTGCTGCTGGCCGACGCTTAAATCCTGCGCTTTTTGTTGCAGCTGTGCGCCTAGGCCTAAACGGGCCAATAAATCCTGCGCTTGGCGGCGAGTGTTTTTATCCTCCTGTGGGTTGGCGGCCTGCGCAAACTTCGCCCGCAAGAGTAGGTTATCCAATAGGTTTAAGTAAGGGATAAGGTTAAACTGCTGGAATATAATTCCCAAATGCTGCGCGCGGAATTCATCGCGCTTGCGCTGGGGCAGGGCACTAAGATTGGTGCCCAGTATTTCCACGCTGCCCGTGTTTGCAAGGCTAATGCCTGCAATTAGGTTTAGCAGGGTGCTTTTACCAGAGCCTGAGGGGCCATATAAAAAGACGTGTTGGCCCTGTTCAATACACAAGTGGGGTATGTGCAGCAGCGATTGGGCGGCAGCCCACCCGAAGGCAACTGCCTTGAGTAATATAGCAGGCGAAACATCTAATGGTGACTGCATACAATTGGGTTCAATAAAAATGATTGAAAAACGGCGTGTGGGATAACTTTGCGCCGCGCACTGCTATAAAATATCTGTAATAAATACGCATGATTTCAGACTGGCCTTTAATACTTCTTAACTTTAATACTCTTTAACTTTAAACCGTTTAACTTTAAAACCGCTTAAGTAGAAGCGTAAGGCAAGTACTTATTTTTCACGCTCTCAACTCATGCCGATTTATTACGTAAGTCGCGCTCGTAATGGCCGGGAGAAATACCTAAGCGCCGCCATTACTGGCACGGTGGTATTTCAACCGGCTGTTAAAATATGCTCTAATCTGCGTTATCCGTAGCATTCAGGCTGCCGGGTAATTTATCAGAGCGGCAGTAAAACACACAATTAGGTAAGGTGAAATGAATTATTATTGGTCTGCAAGTGTGGGTGTTGTTCTGCTGGCGGCATTAATTTATTTGGGTGGCCGTTATTTGCCAGCGCCTGGGGCGCAAGAGCAAACAATCAAGCCAACTAATGCCATGGTCCAGGAGGCCAACACACAACAGGGTAGCGCCGCAGAGAATATTCCAACTGGGCAAGC
>DAOQGS010000448.1:0-3454 GCA_035338675.1 Cellvibrionaceae bacterium | reverse complement strand
ATATATCCGCATCACGCCCTCCAACCCCCTCAAGCACCACCACCTGATGAGAATTTTTTTTATACTCAAAATAACTAACAAATCTTTGCCCTACAGAGTCAAAGAATGGCGAAATATCTACCGAGTATTTTAACTTGTCCTCAGGAGCCACAGTAGCATTATGTGCTCGCCACTTATCAAGCAATGACCCCCGATAAAAAATCAAAAAATCTGTCTGACTAGACTTACAAAAATCTAATTTTTCCCCATGCAAGTCTATGCTCGCACCAATCGCCACGGTCATTTGCACACTCCCCCAGTTTTTTTTGAAAAAACCTGGGGGCTTTAAATCCCACCAACGTCGCCCAATAACAAAACGGTCCTGAGGCGCCTTCAAATCCTGCAACCTATCTATCGTAACTTTCTCCACCAAGGGCGCCGCAGGCATATCCTTAGAAAAATCTTCGGTCATACTAAAACGCAACTCAGCGTCCGGCAGCCGAACCACTCGCTCGAACTTTACAGGTTCTTTAGCTCCAGCTATTAGTGATGTTAGAAATGTCATAAAAAAACAAGCCCCAAAAATAGATTTTTTCATTGTATTTATTTCAAATAGTTAGGTATTGCCTTAATCGCTTTACGCCCCAACTGATCGACTGCATGAAAGCCTTTCTGAATAGGGCTGCGGCCTCGCCCTGCCCCAAAAGTCATTTCCTGGTTCCACGCGTCATAGTCTTTATGCTGCATTGTATGAGTGCTTTGATTAACCGAGCCAGAAAATACGTGACGCCAATAAACTGCAGCACCTATCATCCGCCACGGATTAAGTGTGTTAAGCCCTGCAAACACATACACCAAGTCATACGTATTCCCACGGCTGGCAATCACTTCAATACCCGCCTTATCAAATAAGAAACTTGAGCGGAAATTATTATTAGCATTGCCGTGCAAAGCTATTGACTGCTTATCCAAGATGCGCGTTTGTTTTTTATTCTTTTTAAGAATGGTGCGAACTGCCTCCGCAAATATTACCCCTCCTTGGCTGTGTGCAACCCATTTAATGGTCTGATTAGCCTGCTGTGCAGCCAGCAATTTTTCCGCAAAAACTTTGGTCACCGGGGTGGTAATGCCTAACTTATCGCGAAATGATTCCCAAGTATCGCCCGGACCACCGACACTTGGATTGTGAAACAAGGTGAACTCTTTCACCTGATTCCCATATTCAAATTCCAAATGCGCCCCCATCAACCATGTAGCCTTGGTTAAATTATTTGACTGGCCATTCACCGCACCGTAGCCTTCCTTCGCCACATCCACTTTGCTTTTAATATGCCAACCACCCTCACTATTTTTAGCCACACTATAAAGACTAGGTTTTTCTAACAAATCTCTTGATTTCTGTATGTGATCCAGGGGTTGGATATTAAAAATAACAACCTGACCATTAGAGACTTTATAATCCATTCGATAATAGCGTCCTTGGGCACTCCATGTATCTACACTACCATTCAGTTTGTGATTAGACAGCATACGAGGATTGGATTTTATTAAATGAAAGTCCTGAGACAATTGCCTAGCGCTATCAGCGCTTAATTCTTGCTCTTTTAGTGCCACCATATCGCTGTACCCTGTGAGAAATATTTGATACCCATAAGGAGCAGACGCCCCCCTCAACACCTCAACAAATGGGGCCGAATTTAACTTCATAAGCTCGTGAGGGTGGCACTGCATATTCACACCAGCAGCTCCCATAGTTAATTTTGTAAAATCGTCACTCATAGATAACTCCTAAATTAATCCTGATAACTACCGTCAACTTAATAGGCAGAGGTTTTAGATATAAAAACTCGCTCACCACTCTCTGAATCCACTGCAATTAGTGCTTTTGTGCCTTTATCCACCAGAAGCGCATAGGGCATACCTGACTCAATATGTAACCCATAAGGGTTAGCGAGTTTATTGGCTGTAGCATTATCGGACAAAACACTTCGCGCACCATCTTTGGTCTTATCATCGCTTAACGCTAATTCAAAAATTGCAGGCTTTAGACGATCCACCATTAGTGCGCGACTACGATCAGAATCCACTCGAATGGAAGTCAAAACATAATTGCCGCTTGAGGTAAATGGGTTTTCCACATTTGGAGTGGCGCCATCAGAAAACACCGACCTGGCACCTTTATTTTGAAATGGCGCATTACTCGCCGCTGCAATATCAACGGCATATACAAATTGCTGGCCGCTTAAACTGGTCATAAGCAGGCGCTTGCGCGGGGCATCCACAGCTAAACTGCCCACGTTATAAAATTGATTTACCTTGTCAGGCTGCCCCAATGAATAGGAACTGTAATCAAACCCCGAATTACTAATAAAGTCCCAGCCACTTAAATAGTCTTCCTTAGTCTCTCCCGCGAATAACCGATAATTTGAGCCGGTGGTATCTAACACCATATCAGAGGTTTCAAAAAAAACTGAGTTGGACACAATGGAGCGCGTACCGGTTAGTACATCAACACCAATGATTGAATGTGGCAGATCTAGGTTCGAGCCTTCACCATCAATCGACAATCCCGCATAAACTTTTCCAACCTTTTTATCTAAAACAATCGAACCTGCGTTATAGCCTTTCCCTTCGTAAATAAACGGCAAATCATTTTGCGTCGTGTTGTCACTCAACACACTGCGCACCCCGGTATTTAAATCCACCGCAATTAATGCTTTGGCATCCACATCCATGACCAAGGCGCGGTTGCGCCCATCCAAATTATCCCAAGCCACGGTTTGCGGCCCCACAAAATCCACACCGCCGTTTGCGGGGAATGTTTTCGTTATATCGCCCTGAGTAATATCGATGCTGGCGGCACGGGTGTTTTTATTCCCTGCACTGTCTTCCACTTCTAACAATAAGGTTTGTGTGCCTGGGCTTAGCGTGGCGGCTTTTAATTCCCAGGTGCCTTTGTCGGCGTCGAAGGTGGCGGTTTGGTTATTTATTTTTACGCTTTTAATGCTGCTGGCTTCGTCTTTAACGGTGCCGCGCATGATGACGGTAGTGCCTTCGGTGAGGCTGATTTTGGGCGGGAAGCTAATGGTGCCGGTGGGCGGGGTTATATCGGCGCGGGTGGTGGCGGTAAAGACTACGGCCTGGCCGCCGATGCTGAGGCTAGCTGATGCAGGGGTACTGGCGGCGGTGCTGGTAACTAAGCGAACGGCCAGGGTGTGTACTCCGGCAGGGATTTCGCTGTCGGTGCTAATGAAGTCGCCGCCGTCTATCGAGTAGCCCGCTTTGGCATCGCTGGTGAGCTTTAAGGTTTTGGTGGCATTTACACCGGTAAGAGTAATGGTCTCGGAGGTAACGCGCTCATCCGGGCCTTGATTAGTAAGAGGGGTAAAGCTGCCGCTAAAGGCAAAGCCGCTGGAGCTGGAGCTGGAGCTAGAACTTGACGAGCTAGAGCTTGAACTGGATGAACTGGAGCTTG
>DAOQGS010000447.1:0-3455 GCA_035338675.1 Cellvibrionaceae bacterium | reverse complement strand
TCCAACTTTGGCGCGAAACTCAAAATAACTGCAGTTGCGAGCGCGGTTGAGCTCCCGCCAGAAGTGCAAGCGCACATGGAGAAAAACGGGATTGCAGGCAACAAGGTAAAAGGCGTATTCCACGGGGGCAGCATCTTTGTAAATCGCGAGGCCCTGCAAACTTCACAGGATGTTGAGACTGTTATTTTACATGAATTAGCCCACGTCGGCCTCGCCAAAATGTTTGGCCAGGATATTCAGGCGGCTATGGGTAGCTTGTACTTGGCGATGGGTGGAGACAAGACGCTGCGCGAGCTTGCCACCAAATACGCTATGCCCTTGGAAAAATACCAAGCAGCTTATGCCAGCGCAAAACCGGCTGAGCGCCTTGGTTTTATGACTGAGGAATTGTTGGCCCACATTGCAGAAAATAATAAACCCAGCGTTAAGCGATTCCTTAAAGAATTAATTGGTGCGATTCGCTCCTGGTTGCGATCTAAGGGGTTTTTATCCTCTGCGGAATTATCCGAAAGTGAATTGTTTGCGCTGCTTAAGGAGGTGCGGCAGTTTGCGGCCGTTGACGACGGGGGAATTAGATACAGCCTAAGCAACGAATCAACCCGCCCCAGTGGCGGGTTTTCTTTATCTGGGGCCAAGAAAGCGGTGGTGGATGCCTTTAAGTCTGAGCAGCGCCTTGCTGCCGATCGAGCGCGCGAAAACTTGCCAGGGGAAATTCGCGATTCCCTGGATAGATTGGGTGACCCCAGAACGGTCCGCGCTCGCGTTCGCGATGCTGCCCGCCGCTGGCTGACCCCCAGCGGATTGCTGACAAAGGATGTGCACAAGCTAAAACTGGAGCGAGACGGCCAGCTAAATGGCGATGAATTCCACGCATCTATTCGCCTGCAGGGTTTTTATGATGCGGTAAAAGAAGGCTACCAAAAGGAATATGAATACCTGCAGCCGGCCACCAAGGCGAGATTAAACCAAGCCATGCGCGGTGAAGATGTGCGCATACCCGAGCAGGTTAAAGCCGCCATTGCCCATATGCGCGACCAAATTAAGCGGCTGTCTGCTATCCACATTGAGCAATTGCTTGATGATGCCGCCAACCTGGAAGAACAAGGCGATGATGCTGGGGCCGCGGCAAAACTGCGCCTGGCAGACACCATTTCGGGCAACTTTGAAACCTACCTGCACCGCAGCTACCGGGCGTTTGATGACCCCGACTGGCCTAACAAGGTCCGCGAGAATCACCCGGAAGTGTACGCGGCCGCGGTTAATTACCTGGCCAATGGTTATGCCGACGGCGGGCCGGTTACCCGCGAGCACCTGGACTTGGCTAAAAAGAAAGTTGCCTTGATGCTGGAGGAGGGCACCGCATTTGATTCGCTGGGTGCGTTTATCTCCGAGTCAAAATTAGGCGCCAAGGATTTAAGCATTATCAAGCGCCGAAAAACGATTGCACCCGAGATTCTGGCGCTCCTGGGCGAGTATGAGGACGCCCCAATTAATTACACCAAGTCCGTCGCCAAGATGAGCCGCCTTGTTTACAACCATGCGTTTTTGAAAAAGCTGCGCGAACATGGTTTTGAGGCTGGGCTTTTTAGCGAGAGTGCCAATACCAACCTTGGGCACAACAAGAAGATTGCCGGGGATGCCAGCGAGGCTTATGCGCCACTGAATGGCCTGTATACCTCCCACGAGTTCCACCAAGCGCTAGTCGATGCCATGGGGCGAGAGGGCAGCGGATGGCTCTATGATGTTTATCGGCACCTGGTATCGATTAACGCCATGGTGAAATTCGGCAAAACCGTATTGAGCCCCCCAACTGCGCTACGTAACTTCTACAGCGCGATGTTCTTCAGCCTGGTTAATGGGCACTTCAATTTCCGCCAAGGCAGAAATTTCTCTTGGTCCACCTATTTCAAAGGCAAGCCGGACGGCCTGGCATACATGGAAAAGCTGCGGCGCCTGGGGGTTGTTTACGATAACCCTTACGCGGGTGAAATGATGGCGCTACTCAAAGACAGCCGCCTCGATGAGACTGTTTTTAATTGGAAGCCATTTAAGTGGACAAAAACCGGTATCGACTACGCGCAGAAGTTTTATGGCTTTGGTGATGACCTCTGGAAAATCATCGGCTTTGAAAACGAAAAGGCCATGCTGATAAAGGATAAGGGGATGAGCGAGGCGGCCGCCGAAGTTGAAGCGGCTGAGCGGATTCGCAACACATACCCGACGTATAGCCTAATTCCCAAGGCGGTGGATGCGCTGCGTCGGTTCCCCCTGGTGGGCACATTCGTTAGCTTCCCGGCCGAAATAATCCGCACCAGTTACCACATAGTCCGTTACCTGGGTAATGATATTCGCGAGCTTGGGATTAAAAACCCCATGGTGCAGCGCAAGGCCTTAGGCTTGCTTATCGCTGGCGCCTCAATGTATGCGCTGCAGGCGATTACCAAGGCTTTAGTGGGCGTGGATGATGATGAGGAAAAAGCGCTGCGCCTAATGTCCCCCGAGTGGCAGAAAAACTCTAACCTGGCTTACCTGGGGCGCGATGAAAAGGGTGCGCTACAAACCATGGATATGAGCTTTTTGGACCCTTACGGTTACTTTAAGCGGCCAATCAATGCGCTGCTGCAAGACCAACCCTTGGGCGAGGCTTTAAAGTCTGGCACTAAGGACTTGTTGACGCCGTTCTTTGGCCAAGATATTACCTTTGGCGCCATCATGGATGTAGCCATGAACCAAAAAGACACGGGGGGCAGGGTGTTTAACCCGGAAGATACTGTGGCAAACCAAACCCTAGATATTTCCGCGCACATAGCGAAGGCGGTTCAGCCGGGTATTGTTACCAACATCACCCGCATGTATATGGCCTCTACCGGCAAAGTGACGGCCAGCGGCAAAAAGTTTGACGTTGGCGATGAACTGGCGGCGCTTGGGGGTTTCCGCTGGGGAACCTTTGACCCCAAAACCTCCATGTATTACCAGACGTTTGCTTTCACCGACGCCAAGGCGGATGCCTCTAAGATTTTAACCGCGGCTATTCGCGACCCTAACAAGGTCGATGAAGAGGAGCTTCGGGACGCATTTGATACAGCCATGCGCGCCAGGGCAAAGGCCTATGACCGTATGGCGGCTGTAGTGGCGGCCGCTGAGAAATCAGGCCTTAGTAAGTGGCAGATTAATAAAATACTGCGGGATTCTGGCATTACCAATGAAGACGCTCGCGCGCTGATTAAGGGCGACGCGCCTAAATGGAAGCTGGAGCAATCAGCTATGCGCTCCAATGTTCGCAGGGCGGGGGTGCTGTTTTCTCAGGAAGTGGCCGACGAAATTAAGCGCAGACAGAAGATCGTTAGGGAGTGGGCCAAGTAGCTATTTGGAGTAGGGCGCCGGTTCATTCTGGATCCCCGCCCAGAAGCAAAAAATAATAATCGCTATAAGCAGCAGCCCACGCCAGTTTTCTT
>DAOQGS010000446.1:0-3458 GCA_035338675.1 Cellvibrionaceae bacterium | reverse complement strand
TTTCGGCGCTTTTTTTTTGCCTTCAAAAATTGCTGAGCGGTATCGATTTTGGCGCTTGTGCAGCTTTTTTCTGCTTTAAAACAAAACTAACCATGCAGCATATTTTTATGTGTTTGGAGGTAATTCCCGCACTGATTGGGGACTATCACATGCATGCTTTACTGTGGTGAGCCGTCAATACTCCACCTGTAGTCTCAACTGTTAAAGCGCGTATCAATTGTGCCGCATGTTTAAGTCCTCCTAAATATGTCGCCCGCGCGGATATAGTAATGAGGTGTGCTGAATAGGCACAAACAAAAAACATTAGCTAAAACCTTTCGGCGCTCTCACTCTCGCTGACGCATTCGAAAATGCGCGAAATTTCCTGTTCTAGCGAAGCCTGGCGGCTTGCGGCCTTGGTGCAGCATCCTTACCGCCATTATTAACCCGGCATTAAATGCCGTCGGGTTACACATCACTGCATCCTTTCTTTATGCCGTAAAAGGTGAGCCCATGGTTCCTGGTTGGTGTGTGCACAACAAATACATGGCCAATAAAACCCTGTAGTGTTGGTCTTCACGAGGGGTGCGCCTGCATTTAATTAGGTGTGCTTTTTTCGGTTGTGCGGGCGGCAACGGGATTTTGCTTTAGCGCTAATTTTCTCATTTTGTTTAACTCTTACTTCAGAGGCACCTATGAAAACTCCCTATATAAAAAAATTATGTGCAGGCTTATCTCTTGCGATGCTCACGTTTGGGTCAGGGATGGCATTGGCCCATCCGCAGGCTCAACCCCTAGCCTTGCAACCAGTCTGGTCTGTAGAAGGTATTGATACTCCTGAGTCTGTACTTGAGGTAGTTAACAAGCGGCAAAATTACTTTTTAGTCTCATCCATTGGCGGCGACCCGTTTGTGAAAGATGGTGTTGGCGGCCTAGTTAAAATCAATGGCCGCGGTGAAATTTTGGATAAAAATTGGCTGTCGGGTTTAAACGCGCCCAAAGGAATGGCTCAATTTAAGGATAAGGTTTATGTGGCGGATATAGATGAGGTAGTAGTGGTTGATATTAATACTGCCCAAGTTGTAGAAAAAATACCTATGCCTGGGGCGATTATGCTGAACGATGTGGCGGCAGATGAGCGCGGCACCATTTATATTTCGGATACTTTTGCTGCCCGTGTGTACCGCTTAAAAAATCACAAAGTGGATGTGTACCTTGAGGAAGTGGTAAGTGCAAATGGTCTCTGGGCTGAGCCGGATCGACTCTTGGTGGGCGCGGCCAATCAACTGCTTGCTTACAATGCCGCGAAAAAATCCAAACAAATTGGCAGCGACTTGCCGTTAGAAATAGACGGTATTACCCCATTTAAATGCAATAGTTATTTGGTCTCCTCCTGGGAAGGGCAGATTTGGTCTATTTCCAAAAAAGGTGAGCAGACTCTATTGTTAGATTCTGTTGCAGAGGGAATTAATACTGCAGATATTATGTACAGTGAGAGTGCGAAGTTATTATTTGTGCCTAACTTCTTCGCCAATAAAGTCAGCGCTTATAAAGTAAAAGGTAGCGCTGATTAATTTCTCTTCACCTGCCGCCTAGCAGCTTGTTGAAATACCTAGGCGGCGTCGCCAGAGCTAGTAAAGTAGTATTTCAACAAGCTGCTAGGTATTTCAACACCCCGTTAATGCGCCAGGTTGTCCTCTGGCGCTTTGAAGTCCGCACAGTTTTTCAACACCAAACTCAGGTGGCGGCTCGTGTTATTGTGCAGTCATCGCGGGCTTTTGCCCGCGATGACTGCACAGTATTCCCGCCTGTATGGGGATGGCAAAAGATGCACGGAAATTTTATGTGCTGGCCTGATTGCCGGGTGATTATAAATGCCTAGCTGCGACAAGGGGCAAATACATCGTTTTACAATCGATCCCTTAAATTCCTGCGGGCCTAATAGCCGCGCGCGCGGCCCAATTGCGCTCCATTAAACTGCCGCTGAACCTGTGCAGGGTTGTATTGCCACTGGCGGCATGGATGAGGTATGTTGGCACCTGCTGCACGTACACCAACCCGCATATTGAGGAGCCTTTATGTCTGAACGAGCTGGCAGTTGCCTTTGTGGCGCCGTAACCTATCGCTTAACCAGTGAGCCTGTGATGGCGCGCATTTGCTGGTGTCGCACCTGTCAGCACCTATCGGCCAACGGAACGGTGAATATTATTGTGCCCACAGATGCATTATCGTCGGTAGGTGTTACCAGTGAATATGTCAGCATTGCCGATAGCGGCAATGAGGTTAAACGCCGTTTTTGCCCCCAATGTGGATGCCATTTGTTTGCTAATTCTTCGGCGCGCCCGCAGTTTACAGTTGTGCGCGCAGGTACCTTAAGCGATCCGTCTTCCATCAAACCCAATGCCAATATTTGGGCCTCCAGCGCGCCTCAATGGGCCTGTATGGACCCGGCCTTGGAGCGATTTGAGCAGCAGCCGGCACCACCTGCGGCCCGCCCGCAGCCCTAACCATGGCAGGCATTTGCGCGCATTACTGCGCGTGTATAGTCCAGCCAACTACACCTTTGTGTTATGCCACCTAATTAGTTGCGAGCGTCCCATGTTAAAAGCCGATTGTGAGATTTTTGCCAACTATAATGGCGCCATGAATAAAAGTATTTATACCTGCGCTGCGCAACTGGATGCGCTAGCGCTTGAGTTGGATCGGGGGGCTTTTTTCGGCTCTATACTCGGTACGCTCAACCATATTATGGTGGCGGATATTATCTGGTTAAAACGCTTTGCCAATCATCCCGCGCGCTTTAATGCGCTGCAGATTATGAGCGAATTTCCCACGCCTAAAGCGTTAAATGAAATTCTTTACTCTACCCTCGCGCCTTTGTTATACCAGCGGCGCGCGTTGGATAATATTATCGGCGCCTTTGTGCAGGAATTAAACGATGAAGTGCTCGCCTCTGCATTGAGCTATAAAAATCTGCAGGGAGACGAGATTAAGAAGAATTTAGGCTTTCTTTTGCTGCATTTTTTTAATCACCAAACCCACCATCGAGGCCAGCTAACAACGCTCTTCAGCCAATTAGGTATTGATGTTGGGGTGACGGATTTATTCGTGTGTATTCCTAGCGCTTAGGTTGTTCGCCAAATTTGCCTTGCAAGGGTGCCGCCTAGGTATTTCAACAAGTGCTTAGAAAATAATTGCAAAAAAGAGCAATAAAAAAGGCCGCATAAAGCGGCCTTTTTTTGTATGGTGCCCAGGAGAGGACTTGAACCTCCACGGCTTGCGCCACCAACACCTGAAGCTGGCGTGTCTACCAATTTCACCACCTGGGCTAAAATGAGGCCGCGACTATAAAGATAGTCGCTACAGGTGTCAACACTTGCACCAGCTATTTGTGGCGATAGGCTGTATACTCTTGTCAACTCTTATTATGCAGGACTAAACCTTTGAAGCAACCGCCATCTTTTGTCGATCCGCAAGCC
>DAOQGS010000445.1:0-3482 GCA_035338675.1 Cellvibrionaceae bacterium | reverse complement strand
GGTGCAGGTGATTTCTGCCGTTTTATTAACCTGGCGGCAAAATAGATCGTCCTGATCTATTTTTGCCTTCACTGAGCTAAAACGGTCGAAAATGGGCGGGTTTTCTTTTTTAGCGTAGCTTCCGGCGGCTTAGGCCGCAGGGTTGGCATCTTTGCCGCCGGGTTAATAACAGCTGCGCAAGCGGCAAGTTGCCCGGGCTCCTTGGTTTAGGTATTTTTCTATAGGCTGTTAGGTATTTAGGTGTGAGTTGGTGCCGCTGTTTGGTGTGGGTAGGGTATATGGATTAGAGTTAAAATATTTAACGGCCTAGGGATGATGGATGTTAAAATAAATACCTATCTGCCGTGTTGGACGCATAGGTGACGATATTATTAAGCAGCACGCTGTACTGATAGCAAGGGCGTTAAAGCGGCGATATAAATAATTTATTAATTTGACACTGGTTAAAACATCGTGAAATTCAGGCTCAAGCATCTGCTCAGAATCTACTGTGGTTTCCTAAGGCAAACTCCGCCGCTTTTTAGTGGGCATGTCAAACACGCTATTTGGGGTGCAGCTGAGCAGGCTGCGGAATTGCCTGTTATTCCAAATATTATTTGGTTGTATTGGGATGCGGAACAAATAACTTCAATTACGGCTGAGCTTTGTATCAACCTAATAAAAAGCTTGCATCCGGTGTTTGATGTGCGGTTGCTCAATAAAATAACTATTTCTGATTATCTGCCGGATTTCCCAAAGGAGCTGGCCGACAAAGCTCCTAATTTTATTTCAGACATGGTTCGGCTTATGTTGATTGAGAAATATGGTGGAATTTACCTGGATGCTACCGTGTTACTTTCAAAACCCATCGATTGGGCTTTAAAATTTCAGCAGGACGATCGCTCGGAAGCTGTGTTGTATTATACCGATGAAAATACAGTGGATGAGGAATTTCCAATGGTTGAAAGTTGGTTTATTGTGGCGCCGCCTAATTCCAAGTTCATCCGCGCTTGGCGAGAGGAATATCAAAACAGTATCACATGCGCAGACATTGATAGATATTGGCGAGGTTGCGAATTGTTGCCCCAGTCAAAATTCCCCTTAAGGCTGCCTTATTATTTGTGTTATTGGGCCGCTCAACGTGTGTTGCGAAAAAACCAAGACTATCGCCTAACGCTGCTGCGCGCTGAAGATGACGCGTTCAGTTACGGTCTCGGCTTTAAAAAGAAATGGGATGAGGTAGCTATGGCCGACCTGATGTTGTTTAACAAAAAGCCCGCCCCGTGCCCTAACCTGGTAAAACTTATCCGCTACGACCGAGTTCGATTGGACTATTATATACAGCGCAAATTCTACAAAAAGGACTCTTGGCTGGGCGAGCTAATCGCTGAGTAATTGGCTGGAGCCCGCAATTTTATTCTCAATCTGCCAAGCGTGTATGCTACTAACTCGGCATAAAATTCCACCGGGTTGAAACTAATTCTGGCCTTTTAACCATTGGCGGTTCAGATCAAATTTCCAATGAAAGCGTTGCTCACCCTCTAGTACCGTCTTATCTAATATTTCACCGCCCGCACGGCTGTAAACTGGCACCAAACGAGCTGCACTGGAGGCAAAGCCGGTGTGGAAGCCGCAGGCGGATAAATCTTTAAAACAGCTGCGCCAAAAATGTAAGGTGTGTTGCAGATGGTGATTATTAATAGCAAAAAAGGCTAATAATTCACACTGCCCGGTTGTATGGGCGGGTTTAGGAAAACCAAATGCGCCGGATTGATACAGTTGTAATTCTGTATTAACTGCAATGGCCATGGCGATTTCACCCTGCATATCGCGGCCCACGTATATACGCTGGTGTTCATAGCCAATCCGGGTTGCCAGCCGCTGCTGGTCTAAATCCCAGTGCCATAGGGTGCGTATTAATCGGTTGTGCGTGAGTGTATAAAAAGCCTGATAAAACGCCTGCTCGTACTGCACAACGGCTGTGTCATCGCCAAGATCTAATAATTGTGCGGTGAAAGGCCTCATGGGCGGGCCAGCAATTTAAAGTGCAGTGGGCGGTTGGGCACCAGGGTGATTTGTGCCGCCATGCCAACCGGCGAGGTATCAATTAATTCCACTCTATAGCGCTGCGCTAGGCGAATTAATGCCACCGCCATTTCGGTTAAAGCAAAATGATTGCCCACACATAAATGCCGCCCAGTGGCAAAAGGTAAAAAAGCGTGTTTATGCCAGCTGGCGTTAAAACGCTCGGGCAAAAATGCCAAGGGTTCGGGCCACCAACGCTCGTCGCGGTGGATGCCTAAAATAGACATTACCAGTACGCTGCCTTTTTTAATGTGCATGCCATTTATTTCATCGTCTTCAATACACTCGCGGGCAATGTTGTAAACCGGTGGGTAAAGCCGCAACACTTCATTAATCATATTGGCGGTAAACGGCAGGTTCGGTAGGTCCTCCCATTGGGGTTGTCTTCCTGCCAATACACTATCCACTTCTGCATACCAGTGCGCTGCTTGCTCAGGATTGTGTACCAATAAATAAATGGCCCAGGTAAGTGCCGTTGCCGTGGTTTCAAAACCAGCTGCAAATAGAGTTTTGGTTTCGTCCAGAATTTCCTGATCGCTCAGTGCGTCGCCAGTTTCAGGGTCGCGAGCGTCTAATAGAGCCGTTAATATATCGCTCTGCAGTGCATTTTTTTGTGGAGCATCTGCACTCTGGGATCTGCGCGCTTTAATGATGGGGGCAATATGTTCTTCCAAAATAGTGCGTGTGTGCGTTAACTGCCGATTTAGGGGGGTGGGTAGCCAAGCGAGAAAGCGCACTGGGGCATTATTGCGTTTGCGCAAGAGTTTTAAGGCATCGCTTACGGCTATACCAAATTTCTCGGCGGCATCCCAGCTTACATCTAACGATAGCAGCGCCTGAGAATTTACCGACAGTGCAAATTTTTGCATTTCACTGAGTAATTCCAAGGGCTGCGATGCAGCTTTGGCAGCGTCCCAATGGGCGAATAATTTATCTACGGTGGAATTGGCCATACGCACTAAATGCAGCATGGTTTCGCGGCGAAAGGCTGGCTGCACCTGGCGGCGGCGTTTTTGCCATAGGGCGCCGTCTGTGCTGAGTAAACCTTGCCCCAGTACCGGATTGGTATAGTGATAACTGCGCCTGTAACGCTGCTGCTGCGTCACCATTATCTGGCGCACAATATTCGGATCGTTTACGGCAATGATGCGTTTGTGTAATACGCGAAAGCTCACCAAGCCATTAAATGCTGAAGGCGCATGGGCAATAAATTCATGGGGCGCAGCGGCTAATTCCCGTGCACTGCCCCACAACCAATGGCCGGTTAATTGGGCGGGGGCTTTTAGTGTGGGATTATTCATAAGGCGCTGTTACTCGCAGGAAGACGGTGTGATACGAAACTGGCGTATGTGCATACAATTAAATTGTTTCCGGGCGATTATAAAAAGGCACCTAATGGCCTGCCTGTTGCAATTAAT
>DAOQGS010000444.1:0-3483 GCA_035338675.1 Cellvibrionaceae bacterium | reverse complement strand
AGCCCTCCCCTTGTTAAGGGGAGGGGGCAAAAATACCGAAAGCACGTGCAAAATGCCTCGGCTGGAAGGTTTTGCTCCGCCCCTTGTTAAGGGGGGGGTGGTAAGGAGCAAAGTGCCAAAAAAGTAACTATTCAGCACACCTTATTACCCTATCCGCGCGGGCGACTTATTTTGGAGGACCTTGCCATGCGGCATAATCGATTCGCGGTGTAGCAGTGGTGACTACAGGTTATTGCAGACCGTCAAAAAGAGGGGCCTTTTTGACGAGCCTACACGGATGTATTTACGGCGTGTCTGCACTAACCTGTAGTCATCACTGCGGGTGAGCATTGAGGGCTCAACGCACTAAAACACCCATGTGATATTTACAAAACAAAGCGCCCAGTAAAAAATCGATACTCCTATTGTAAGACGATGTACTTTTTAAGGGGGCAAATTATGTTTCCTCCTCCATCCCAAACCTTCACCTCATTTATTGTTAAGCCCAACTAATGTCCGAACATATCATTTTATTTTTAGTCAGCCTTTTGGCCAATTTTTTATCGGCTCTAGCTGGAGGCGGCGCGGGTTTGTTGCAGTTA
Source organism: Cellvibrionaceae bacterium (assembly GCA_035338675.1). Classification (GTDB taxonomy): domain Bacteria; phylum Pseudomonadota; class Gammaproteobacteria; order Pseudomonadales; family Cellvibrionaceae; genus CAMCXE01. The sequence continues at coordinate 2,902 of DAOQGS010000444.1, read as the reverse complement.
CCGGCACTGATTTTTTTAGGCCTGCCCTTTGCCACCGCCATGGCCACCCATAAAATTGCCACGGTAACCCTCGGCATGGGCGCAAGTATTAAGCATTTAAAAGCAGGTACATTAGATCTGCGTTTTGCCAGCTTTATTTTAGTGGCGGGTTTGCCCGGTGTATTAATCGGCGCGGTGGGGGCAGTACATTTACCTGAAACCATCGCCAAAACCTGTTTAGGTGTGCTCACCATTAGTTTAGGTATTTATTCTTGGAGCAATAAATCACTCGGCCAAACATCACTTGCCGCTAACCGCCACAGGCAGGGTTTATGGCTCGGCGGCGCGGTGATTTTTATTATTGGCCTTTTAAACGGCGCACTAGCCTCTGGCACGGGCTTATTCGTTACACTTTGGCTTATTCGCTGGTTTGGTTTGGATTATAAACAGGCGGTTGCCTACACCATGATTCTGGTGGGTTTATTTTGGAATGGCTCTGGGGCAATAGCGGTAAATTCCTTGAGCCCCGCCCAGTGGAATTGGCTGCCAGCATTAATTGCAGGCTCCCTACTGGGAGGTTATGCGGGCACCCATATCGCAATTTTAAAGGGCAATGGCTTTATTAAAAAAATGTTTGAAGTGCTCACCTTGGCAAGCGGATTATGGTTATTGTGGAATGCCTGGGCACAACCATTCCACACCTAAAGACCGGGGCATATTTATTCATAGCGCAGAGCTTCCGCCGGTTGAATACGGGCAGCTTTATAACTGGGGTATAGGGTTGCCAAAAAACTCATCAGTAAAGCCGTGCCTGCCACTTTTGCCACATCCAACCAAACAATTTCCGCCGGTAAATAGGTGAGCGGATAGACATCGGTTTTTAAAAACTGCACATGAAATAACGCCTCAATGCCGCGCACTAAGGATTCCACACACAGGGATAATCCCAAACCGCCCAGCACACCTAGGCCGGTGCCAATAAAACCAATTAAGGTGCCCTGCACCATAAATATCTGCATGATTTGATGGGTGCTCATGCCCAGGGTGCGCAGAATTGCAATGTCGCCTTGTTTTTCCACCACCACCATTACCAATGTACTCACCACATTAAAAGCGGCGATGGCGACGATTAACGACATTAACAATCCCACGAGATTTTTTGACATTTGAATAGCGGTGTATAAATTGCCGTGGGTGGTCATCCAACTGGTGCCGTAATAACCCTCCCCCAACCCCATCACGGCGTGCCAAACAATGCTGCGCGCTTCAAATAAATCAGCCACTTTTACCCGCATACCGGATACTTCCTGGCTGCGGCCGTTTAATTGCGCGGCGGCTTCCAAGGAGGTGATTGCCAAGTGTTGATCCAACTCAGTTTTGGTTTCTAAAATGCTCAGCACGGTAAAATAATCCAGCTTCGCAGCCCCCTGTGTGCTTTGGGTATCCGGCACTATCAACATAATCGGCTCGCCCACCTGCACCTGTAATTTATCCGCCAGGGGTTTACCCAATACCAAGCCGCGCTGGCCTTCACTTAATTGTTGCATTACCGCGGCGTTGATATAAGTGTGCAAATGGCTGACGGCAATTTCTTCATCCGGGCGAATACCGTAAAGAATTACCGGTTCGGCGGCGGTGTTTTTACTCACCAAACCATTTAATTCCACAAAGGGTGAAGCCGCCACAATGCCCGGCTGTTGCATTAAACGCTGTTTTAATACCTGCCAATCACTAATACCGTCGTGGTTGTAAATAATGCCTTGTGGCATTAAGGCGAGAATTTTTTGTTTGAGTTCGCGATCAAACCCGTTCATCACGGATAAAACCGTAATTAATAAACCCACCCCTAAGGCCAGGCCCACAATGGAAATACGGGCTAAAAACGCCAGCAGCGCATTGTGTTTTTTCGTGCCCGCGTAGCGCAGCCCAATACTTAGCGGCAAATTCACAGGGCTGCCCCAGTAGTATTCACCTCAATAGTATTAAGGCTGCCATCATTTAATTGCCATACGCGATTCATGGTGTTGGCAAAACGCAAATCGTGGGTCACCACCACAAAAGCGGTGGCAAGCTCGGCGCTTAAGCGATGCATCAGCGCTTGCACCGCTGCAGCACTTTTACCGTCCAAATTGCCGGTGGGTTCATCCATTAATACACAGGCGGGTTTATTGGCAAGTGCCCTGGCAATGGCGACGCGCTGACGCTCGCCGCCGGATAATTCCGCCGGTTTATGGGCGATGCGCTCTAATAAACCCACCTGACCTAATAAATCCCGCGCTTGTGCTTGCGCCGTTTTTTGCGCTACACCGGCAATTAACAGCGGAATACAGACGTTTTCCAAGGCGGTAAATTCGCCTAACAAATGGTGAAACTGATACACAAACCCCAAATGGCGGTTGCGCATCTGGCCACGGGCGTTTTCCGATAAGGAAGAAAACGCCTGGCCGTTAATTTTGACCCAGCCGGTATCCGGCCGATCCAAGCCGCCTAATAAATTTAATAGGGTGGATTTACCGGAGCCGGATGCACCCACTATGGCCACCTGCTGGCCAGCTTGTACGGAAAAATTCACCGCTTTTAATACATCCACCACCAACTCCCCTTGGGCGTAGGTTTTGGATAAATCAGCGCATTCTAAAACCGGCGCGGTCATAACACCTCGTAGATAGTCATTAATGGTTGCGATTTAAATGTTATACCGCAGCGCTTCGGCCGGGGCGATTTGAGCGGCGCGCCACGCAGGATAAATACTGGCGATCACACAGGTAAAAGCCGCGCCTGTGACAACTTTTAAGGTATCCTGCCACTGCCAGACGGAGGGAAAATAACTGACGAAATACACTTCAGGGTCGAATATTTGAATACCGAGCAGGGCTTCAATGCCCTCTATTAATTGTGAAATAGTGAGGGCCGCGCCTATGCC
>DAOQGS010000443.1:0-3489 GCA_035338675.1 Cellvibrionaceae bacterium | reverse complement strand
CGTGCTCTTTCACTTTTCTTGCCAACTCCAGAAAAATTTCCTCTGGAATTTGCCGAATTAGATCACCGGACTCGGAATCCACCACTTTAACAACCGTGCGGCCTAAGTCTTTGTCCACGCTAAACTGCAATTCCCGTTTCACGTTTTGCACAAAGTCTTGCATAGTGCCGAGCGCATCTTTTAGCTGTTTGCCCTTTTGCTCATCTGAGTGCACAGCCTGAGTTGAGCTAATCACGGCTTCGCGCTCAGCCGGTAGAGCTGCGGCCAGGTTTTTATCCGTCAATTTCCGATTGGAGTCTGACTTGGCCACCGACGATGAAAGCGCCACTTGCGGCACCAGTCTCACTTGGCTTACTTCATTCATATAAAACCTCCGTAACGCCAAAAACCGGGGAGAAAATCCCCGGTGTTATTCGAGAATTGAAAACGCCTAGTTAATAATAGACGCTTTAATTCATTAATCACTCCATTAACGCAGGAGTGACAACACTTGTTGCGGTTTTGCATTGGCTTGCGCCAACATAGCTTGCGAGGCTTGCGCCAATACTTGCGAGCGGCTTAGGTTCGCACTTTCTGCCGCAAAGTCTGCATCGGTAATGCGCGAACGTGCAGCTGAAGTATTTTCCGATACGTTCATTAAGTTCGACACGGTAAAATCAAGCCGGTTGTTCACAGCACCCAGTTGCGAGCGGATGTCGTTCACTGTGTTTAAAGCATTATCAATCACTTTTAATGCTTTAGAGGCATTAGCGGCGGTATCAATACTGATGGATGATATTGATTGGCCGAAAGAGCCTCCACTTAGGTTATTGGTTTCTTTTAAACCTAAGCGAGCAGCATCAGAGTCATTGCTCAGCTCAACGCTAATTGGGTTGCCATTAATACTTTCCAGTTTAATGCGCGCGCCAGCTTGATAACTCATAGTACCTGACGAAGCCAAGGTGGTACTTGAGGTTACAAAAGCTGCAGTAGAATCCACCATTGCTTGTGTAATAGTTTGCAACCCTGTGGAGGTTCCAAACAAATTCACAGCACCACTTTGCACTATACCCAATTGGATAGCACCGCGATCGGACTCCAAAATAATATTGCGACCGGCGACTCGTGCAGTAATACCCGACTCCTCTTTAAAGGTATTAATTGCGGTAGCTATATCGGTATTGGTTGCGCTAACGGCCAGGCCCAAATCGTAAATAGTACCGTTCATTACTATATTGTCTAGGGTAGATGTTACGTTTGAACTTACATAGCCAGTAAAATCAATTGTCACTGAAGATGAAGCTTTAGCGATGACGCCTGTTTGATCGGATACCTTGTTTATATTATTGATTTTTCCTTGTAGGGTATTGGTATCGGTCTCCGATATCACCACGCCATTAATAGTTAATTCGCCGACCGCCAGAGCTTCATGCGCACCACTGGAGTCATTAACCAAGGCGGCGCCTTCTATAGTACCGGGCTTACGTATCTCTCTAAATCCTAGGCGGTCCAATTTATCCAGCGAACCGGTTGCCCCCCGCTCAATAGTAATTGGGTCGCCGTTATCAGAGGTCAGTACAATTCGACCACGATCAGAGGTATCGCCAATACCCGTGTTGCCGGCCGCACCCACGGCTAGGGTTTGTGCGTCTTTTGCCATTAAATGCAATAAGCCTTTATCATCAATGGTGGCGCTAATCGCACCGCCGGATACTGAATTAACTTTGTCGGCAAATTCTTGTAAATTTTTGGTATCCGCCACGTTAAATACGGAGGTTGCACCATTGAGTTTGGTTAAAGTAATGGTGGTGCCTGCGCTGTCGGCAACACCTGTGCCTACGTTGGAGGCATTTAATTCCACCACCATAGAGGCAGTAACACCTTTCACATTAGCGTTAATTTTATTTAGCAGACTTTCGACTGTGTCAGTGCTACCGACAAAATCTGTATCTTGAATCACGGACTGGCCATTAATTAATAAATCGCCATTGGTTAACGAAACTTGAGAGTCGAATGTAGCGGTAATTTCATCGCCCATTAAGTCTGAAGTCAATGAACCCATTCCGAGGGTTTTGGCATCCACTGATTGCAGCTTAAGGTCAATAGTCTGGCCTGCTTCGGTTCCCACTTGCAGGGCAACTTTTTTGACTGAGCCATCAAGAATATTTTGACCGTTAAAAGAAGTAGATTTAGCAATACGATCTAATTCTTTGGTGAGCTGTTTCACCTCGGCATCCAGGGTGGAGCGGTCGGCGTCGCTGTAAATACCGTTGGAGGATTGCACCGCCAATTCGCGCATACGTTGCAGAATATTGGTACTTTCGCCCAAGGCACCTTCAGCGGTTTGAATCAAGGACACACCGTCGTTAGCGTTGCGCACCGCTTGATCAAGGCCGCGAATTTGCGAAGTTTGGCGGTTAGAAATAGCAAGGCCTGCTGCGTCATCCTTAGCTGAGTTAATCCTCATACCGGATGACAAACGGGACATAGCCTTGTCCATTTCAGCGCCGGCTTTAACCATCTGGCGCTGAGCGTTTATGGATGAAACGTTGGTATTAATAAACAGTGGCATAGAGCCTCCTAACACGTTGGTCTTATGATTGCGACCAAGCCTTAACGCCAGCGGCAATCCGAAAGCTCAGTAGTTGAGCGCTTCTACCCAATCTATCGGCCACCCTCAAAATATCTTTAGTACTTTTCTACTAAAAAAATAATCTGCAGCCCTAATCCATAGTGCTTAAAGCAGAACAACCTAAAAACCACGCTCATAGGTGTTTTGGCTATAAAAACCTAGCAATTAAAGAGGTCAGCACTAATTGCCCCTATAAGAGGCTGCGAGCCAACTATACTCAAGCGAGGCTTTGGCTTCGTTATTAAAGGCCAAGAATTTGACTTTACAAATGGCAATAGCCTTAAGCGTCAAGGAATTAACGCATCCAACTGGTAAACGACCGAATATTATTAACCCGGCGGTATTTAGTGCCGGGTTAATAAAGGCGGCAAGGATGCCGCACTCGGCGGTGCAAGCCGCCGCGAGCTGCGTTAAAACAAGAAAATCCACGCATTTTCGTAAGTTTAACGCAGCGACGGCAAAATAGATCAGGACGATCTATTTTGCCGTCGGGTTAATAAATGGTTATGGAGCCGCGAATTAAAGCGTGTTTTTCACTCTGAGCACTTTTATTAAATACACAGGCCATTATTGTTATGCTCTCGCCATCAAATGGAACGCTTCTGCCGCACGACATACAGCAGTTGCAAAGCCTATTGCAAACAGAAACAGAGCAAAAAGAGCGCGCCCTAGCCAAGGTGGTATTGTTGGAAGAAGAAATTCGCGCACTTAAACTGGTTCTAGCCACACACAATGGCGCGGCGCCGCAAGCACAGAACACTAGCGCACAATTTAACGGTGAATTAATTTTAGTGGTTGATGATCAGCCGCTTAACCTTGATTTAATTGGCTCTTCGTAGAATTGTGTAAAACCCCCGCGCCAGATGGCAAAATGACCT
>DAOQGS010000442.1:0-3490 GCA_035338675.1 Cellvibrionaceae bacterium | reverse complement strand
GATAACCGCCCGGAGCGCTAAGGGATGGACTGGCCGGGCAAGCGGGATTGTTTGCGCCTCATTCAAACCCCCAGCCGCGCCACCTTAAAGCCCTGCGGGGCAGAATCGGTGGATTTTGACACCACGCAAAACCTGTTTATTGAAGGCGATAATCTAGAGGCTTTAAAGCTTTTGCAAAAAAGCTACTGCGGCAAGGTAAAAATAATTTATATAGACCCGCTGGAGACGGATAAAAAGGTCTATTTAATTCGCGAGACTAAATCGACCCACGATAGCGATAAACGCCGCTTAGAAGAGAACCTGAAAATTCTCTGTGGGCAGGCCCATTTTAAAGAGCTGAACGGTGTTGTTTACGCAGTGGCGACCTCGGTTGCCCAGGTGTTATCCATCGATCCCCTCGCGTAATTACCATTATTTATTTGTTTCAACAATGAGGAGGTTGTTTCTATGCAAAAGGTAAGCAAACCCGTAAAACTCTACGTGTGGGCCATGACCGATACTAATCCTGGGCATGTTTCCCTAGAGATTGATAATACCTACATCAGTTATTGGCCAACTGGCGAGGACTCCGAAACCAAGGATCGCATTAAAAGTCCGCCCGGCAAGGGTAATCTCAAAGATTTTAAGTTTGGCTTCTGCCACCAGGTCTCTTTTCCAAGCAGTTATAGAACCGATCGGCGCTTGGAGCGCAAGGATGCCGATAGTGTATTAATTATTAATGGGCTGGATGCAGAATTAATGTGCCAGCGTTGGGAGGCGTTTAAAGCCAAGCCGAAACGCTACAACATGAAAAGTTATAATTGCTCGACCGTTGTCGCCTCTTTTTTGGAAATTGGCTCCGGCGTTGCCTATGGTAAAACCCCGTGCATTAAGATTGACCATTACGAGGCTGACCCCATTAAACGATTGTTCTATAAATTACGCTTTATGGGTAACTCCATAACCATGTGGACACCCAATGATGTGCATCAGTACGCGTTGCAGATTAAGTCCTCCAAGGGGTTTTCATGAACACTAAAGTTGTTTACTCCAGCCATTATGACTTCGGAGGCTGGGGCATTGATAAATTACATCCGTTTGACGGTAAAAAATTTAGTAAGGCGTGGGGTGTAGTCCAATCTTCTGTGCCTGATGCGCAGGCTTATGTACTTGAGCCCGAGTCACCCGCTGATGATGATCTGTTGCGGCTGGTTCATAGCAATGAGTATTTAAAATCCCTTGATAACTCAGCCGTGATCGCTGCGGTTATTGAGATAGGCATGGCGCGCCTTCTGCCGATTTCAGTGCTCAAAAACTACCTGTTAACGCCTATTCGTTGGGCTACCCAGGGCACATTGTTAGCCACTCGTTACGCCCTTACTCACAACGTAATGGTCATGAATTTGGGCGGTGGCTTTCATCACGCTTTTGCAGAGAAAGGCGAGGGTTTTTGTTTTTTTGCCGATGCGGCCCTGGCTATTAAAAAAATGCGCGCAGAAGGATTGCTAGGTGCTACAGATACGGTTGCCATGATTGATTTGGATGCGCACAGGGGCAATGGCTTTGAATCCTTTTTTAAGGATGACGCGGCGGTAGCTATTTTTGATATGTACAATTTTCAAGTATATCCGGGGCTGCATGGGGGAGATGTGGATGATTTCCCCTTTATGGTTCCGCTTAGAATAGGCACTATTGGCGCTGAATATTTAGGGGCCTTGAGGGAAGAGTTGCCGGGGTTTCTGGCGAGCCTTAAGTCGCCTAAAATTATCTTTTATAACGCAGGAACGGATATTTTAGAGGATGATGCCTTGGGGGGCTTGGCAGTGGAGTTTGATGCGGTTATTGAGCGGGATAAATATGTGCTGACCGAATTGCGCAAGCTCGATGTGCCTGTGGTTGTTATGACCAGCGGCGGCTACAGCTCAGACTCGTATAAATTAGTTGGTGAGTGTGCGAAATCTCTCTTACAGCTTAATAATTCAAATTAATGGCAGATTCTGACTCCATGAGCCTCTCCTTCCACATCAATTTCAACGACCAATGCCAAGCCGCTTTTGAATTCTACGCGCAAGTGTTAAACGGCCAAATCGGCACCATGCTGCAGTTTAAAGATTCTCCTGCAGCGGCTAGCGTAGCGCCCCAGCGGCAAAGCAAAATTGTCCACGCCAATATTAATATCGAAGGAGTTGAGATTGCCGGGGCGGATGTGGAGGCGAGCCAATACACGGCGCCAACGGGGTTTTTTATTTTGCTGGGGTTTGCATCAGAGCTGCAGGTGGAGGCTGTTTTTGCCCGTTTAGCGCAGGGAGGGGAGGTAATTATGGCGCCCCAGCAGACCTTTTGGTCCGCCTGTTACGCTATTGTGATCGATCGCTTTGGAGTGCCTTGGAAACTTAACTGCGGTAATTAAGCGGCATTTATTTGTGCTCAGCCTCCTGATGGCCGAGCACTTCTTTTACAAACGGAATGGTTAATTTGCGCTGGTGCTGCAAGGAGGCATCATCTAGGCGGTTTAATAAATTAAATAATTCATTAGTGTCGCGCACCGTGCGGGTGAGGATAAAGTGCGCCACTTCCTGGCTCATTTCCAGCCCGCGCCCTTTAGCGCGCAGAATTAACGCCTGTTCTTTGCCTGCGTCGTTGAGGCTTTCAATGTGGTAAATCACGCAGCTGAGCAGGCGGGATTTTAAATCCGGCAATAAAATCGGCAGGCTGGGAATACTGGTGTGGGAGGCGAGGATTAAGCGGTGTTCGGCAAGATTTATGCGGTTGAATAAATGAAATAGCGCCTGCTCCCACTGGCGGTTGCCGCAGATTTCATCCAGCCCATCCAAACAGAGTAATTGCACCGCTTCTAATCCTTCACACACGTCGTCGGCGGCGTAGCCAATTAAATCCCGCAGGGGTAAATACTGCACGGAAAGGCCGCCTTCGTAGGCGCGGTGGCAAACCGCCTGCAGTAAGTGGGTTAGGCCGCAACCGCGGGAACCCCAAATGGCCAGGTTGCGCTCGCCTTGATTGGCGCTGACTTGCAAGAGCGCCGCCAGGGCCTGGGCGTTGGCCTGGGTATTTTGGAAATAATTGGCGAAGGTGGCATCGTCTTTGAGCGATACGCCAAGGCTTAGCTGAACCGGTGCGGACGTTGTCACGGCGAAATAACCCTAAACGGATAGATAGCGCATTTTTACTCCATATACGCCTTAGTTGGCAATCCAGCGGTAATTTAACGGCGCCGCCGCAGAGCCAGCCCCTTCCGGATTGGCGCTGGGTTCTAAGCGTTGGTCCAGGCTTAAACTGGTATTAAATTGGCTGATGCTGGCGCGCAGGCCGAGTTCAAACAGTAACTCCTTACCGTTGCTTTGCAGCAGGCGGCAGGCGGTGACGAGGCTGTGTTTTTTCAAATAATCGCTGATGTGTTTGTACTGGGCAAAATCCGCAGCGCTCACGGCGATAAACGCGCTGCTGGCGGTGCCGCTACTGCCGCCGCCTACGGCGTAGCGGGCGGCGAGAA
>DAOQGS010000441.1:0-3507 GCA_035338675.1 Cellvibrionaceae bacterium | reverse complement strand
GAAGGTCCTTTCAAGAGGTTTGCCATCTCACGTATTACAGCTTTTTAACACTTTTGGGAAGCGGTTTTTCTGGTGAGGTGCTAATAGATACTCTCCGTTATTTGACGGGCAATAGAGCAAATGTATTAAAAACACATTTCGAACTTATTGATGAGATGGACAATGCATATGTGTTGGACCCGCCATTGGTTTTGCAATTGCAGAAAAACGGCACTTTGTATCATCCGGTAACCGGAGAGTTGGTAAGCGATCCTGATAATAAAGTGCATTTATTTTTCTCTCCTAGCGACGACTTTAAAGAATTGCAGGCGAATAATGCAGCTTAAAAATATGACGCTTGCGCAATTAAAAGGTCTTGAGCAGCATATCCCTTCAATTAGGGGGCTTGTAGGCTTACCTTTGGTTGAGAGTTATGAAGAGTTTTTGGAGGTTTTATATTCAGATCTTGATTGTTGTAATAAGTTGCTTGTTGAGCATAGGCAAGCTCTTCAAAATGACAATGAAGATCGTCTTTCTATTCAAATAGTGACCAGCTTAAAATTCAAAGGCTATATCGCAGAGCATGATACTCAGCATGGTGGTCATGTAGACATATTTGTAAAGCATAATCAATTTACTTGGATTGGCGAGGCCAAAATACATGGCACATACGATTATCTTATGGAGGGGTTTTTGCAATTGACAACCCGGTATTCTGCTGGTGTTTACAATGAAACTAGCGGCGGTTTGTTTATCTATATTCGCAATAAAGACGCGAAAGCAGTGGTCGATGCGTGGAAGGAACATCTGAGTTGTGCTTTTGCGGATAAAATAGAATTCATTGATTGCACTTATAATCCCGATTGTTTTTATTCCTCTATCCGGCATTCCGTCAGTGGTAAACAATATTCAATACGCCATATGCCAGTCGCACTTCACTTTGAACCTCAAGACAAAAGTGCACGAACGGCAAAATCAAAACTTCCTAAAGATTAAATGCTCTAGAGGCAGAAAAAGATGAGAGATATTCGTTGTAAATAACCTTCATTTCATCACTTGGAGTTCCTACCGAAAGGAAGCGCCTTCATGACTGGCTGCAATCGTAGCTCAAGTTTAAAGTAATTATTAAATCTTTCTGTATGGTTGTGGAATCCTCACCTCTGTGAGGAATTTTACTGTAAAAGATCACTTCTATTAAAAATCCGCACGAATGAAAGGATTTCTTGCCTAAAGACTAGAGTTGGTGCAGAATCCATTCGTTCGTGAGGATTTTGTATGAAGATACCGATTGATAGCGCAGCCGCCGTTGGCAGGGTGGTGCGAGCAAGCCGTAAGGCCCAAAAAATTCGCCAAGACGATGCAGCGGGTAGTATCGGCGTTAGCGAGAATTTCCTAGGCAAGATTGAACGTGGTTCCGAGGCCGTCCAATGGGGCAAGCTATTCCAAGTGCTTGAGGGATTGGGCATTCGAGTTAGCCTAGATGTGCCAGAAAGTGTGGCGGCCCTATTGAACGACCCGGTGAATATTAAGGTCAAGCAATGAGCGGTCGGTTGCTGAGTGCTTTAATCAATAAGGCAGAAATCGGCATTCTGCGGGAGGTGAGCGGCCTCTGGAGCTTTCAATATACCCAAGAGTGGTTAAACGACCCGCAGAGCTTTGCGTTGAGTCCGCACATCCCGCTGAGCGGTGAATCCTTAATAGATGGAGCAAGCACGCGCCCCGTGCAATGGTATTTTGATAATTTATTGCCAGAAGAAGGGCAACGGGTTTTGCTTGCTGGAGATGCCAAGCTTGAAGTGGCAGACGCCTTCGGATTGCTAGCTTGGTATGGCGCGGAATCGGCGGGGTCGGTGACTTTGTTACCGTCGGATTCTGCGCCCCAAACGGCTCAGCCTCTGCGGCCATTACCGGATGAAGTTTTGGAAACCCGCATTTGCCAGTTGCCCAAGGCATCATTGACTCATGGTGCGATCAAACGGATGTCGCTGGCGGGTGCTCAGCACAAGCTAGCGGTTGTCCTACACGATGGCAAGTTGTATGAACCTGCTGGTGCAACACCGTCCACCCACATTTTGAAGCCTGATCACCCAGACGATGATTATCCTCACTCAGTCATCAACGAATGGTTCGTCATGCTGCTGGCCAAACGGCTCGGGCTTGAGGTTCCTAATGTACACCGTCGCTATGTGCCTTCGCCGGTGTACCTGATTGACCGTTTCGACCGCTTCTTTGATGGGCAGGAGTGGCAACGACGACATGTAATTGATGCCTGCCAATTACTGGGATTGGATCGGAGTTTCAAATACAGTCAGGGCAGCATGGAGAATCTCGCCGCCCTGGCGAATGCCTGTCGTAGTCCGGCGGTAGCGCGCTCTAGGTTATTCAGCTGGTTGGTGTTTAATGCACTCATCGGCAATAGCGATGCTCACCTTAAAAACCTGAGCTTTTTGGTCACTCATGAGGGGGTGCAACTGGCACCGTTCTATGACCTACTCAGCGTGGCCACATATGACACGGCTGCTTTCGATAAAATGGATTGGCCTCTAGAGACCCAATTGGCTTGGCCTATTCTCGGGGTACGCCACTTCTCGGACGTTAACCGTGCCTTACTGATCAAGGCAGGCGCATCGCTAAACTTGGCTAAAGGCACGGCCGAGCGTCTGTTGGAGCATGTACGAAGTCGTGCGGTATATGAGGCGGAGATGCTTTACGCCAAGATTGAAGCTGAAAATGCTCAGCTTGCCCAGCTGAACCCTGAGCTTTCCGCGACAATGGTAGGTGAGGCCCGGTGTATCAGGGCTATCATATATACCGTCCTTAAAGAGATGGCAAAGCAGATCGCCCGAGCTTAGCCAGTGTGTTGGGTTCAGATTCCATAGGGGGAGTTGAACTGTTACCGTCTAACGGTGGGGTGGAAATATGTTGGTGGACGCTTACTTTCTGAGGGCGTAAGTGCTTGGCCCTGTAAGCCCTTAAGTGTTAGCATTAATCCCAATCACTTGTGCTGATGGCGTTTGATGCGGGTGGGCGTCCCACCACCAAAAAACAAACCCCAACTGGAGACAGTTGGGGTTTTTTATTGCCTGTTAGTGCGTATTTCTGCGGATATTTAGGGGGTTTTGAGGATTTCTACAAATTCCAATCGGCGCCTATTTTTTAAACATTTCGGCGTTTTCCTCTCTCTCCTCGGTCTTATTCTCCGAATTCTCCCGTGCACCAAAATAGGAAGTCCGCTAGTTTCATAAATTTGCCCCCAATAAAATCAATAACTTACAGCCGGACTTTGCAAGCGGTTTGATTGTGTCATTGGTAGGGGAGTCCACTCAACAATTGCCATGAGTGGATGCGCTTAGAAGGGGTTTTGGTTCTAGGTTAAGAGCTCTCTAATTGCTTCGTTGATGGTTTGCCGCTGTGCTTTTTTGAGCAGTGGCCAGGCTCGGAGCAGTTGAGCGAGTTCATCTTCCTTTGCATAAAAATAGGCCTCGGGGACTTTCAATACAGCCGCCAGCCGTTCGACCATGGTGAAAT
>DAOQGS010000440.1:0-3519 GCA_035338675.1 Cellvibrionaceae bacterium | reverse complement strand
ATTGGGCTAGTCGCATTAATCGATGGCCTAACAGAACGCGACATCCGAAAAATGTGCGGCGGCAATGAGAGCGCGATGCGTTACCACCATGCAAAAAGGTTTATTTTTCCGTCAGTAGCACTCGCCTTCGGATTTTACCTAACGCTTCCTATCACCATCCATCCAGCATTTGTTTTCTTGCCGATCATGCTGGTAACCGGCCTGTTGATCTATACAACCGCATCCACCTTTAAGAAATTTCTGTGAGTTTATAAATGAATACTGATCAATTCGATAACTCAATGCCACCTGAATACCTTGAACAGGATACTAGAATCCGCGAGACACATAGTCGAAATTCCATTGACTTAGATGACGACGAAAACGACTTGGAATCTGACAACAAGCCAGCCAGGGACAACCGTCGATCAAGGGCGCATCGCGAACCTAAAAAAACGGGAAAGCCGTGGCTGTCGATGATGGCCTTGCTTATTTTAATTGGCTTTTTGGTGTACAGATTCTTATATCAGCCACCTGATACCGTGAAAGAAGGCGACACGTTTGGATCCAGCATAGTATCTGAAGTCAAACAAATTGCTGGTGATTTGGAGTCCTTACCGCCCAAAAGCGCAATTGAAAAATTACCGATCGAAGCCCCTAAAGTTACTGCAGTGGATGTGCCCGGCGGCAATACCCCCAAAGACAGCACCGCACATCTTGAATCGATGATTGATGCGATACGCAAAAATCAAGAACTTCAAATGGAGATTCTAAAAGACCTGAAAGACGCCTCAACTCGACTAGAGGAAAAGCAACGCCTTCATGAAGACTATTTAAAATCACTAACAGACAAAATCTCAAGCGTTCCCAAAAAACAAAGCCCATCAAAACAGCTAGCAGAAGGCGTAAACACACTACAGAAACGCACCAAACCCACACCGAGCAAAATAACCAGTACAACACAGTCGCTCATCGCCCCTGTAAAACCTGCAGTGGTTTTTCCAGACATTCGAGTTACCAGTATAAAAAACTATAACGGCAAGGCTGGCGCCAATCTGTATGTGCGCGGAGAGCCATCGCCGTTTATTTTGGTCGGGCAAAATTGGAACGGTATTACGTTGGTGGGTGCAGACACCTCGACCCGAAGTGTCAGCATCGAATATTTCAATGAAATCAGAAGTTATAGTCTTTAAATTAAGGATCGATTATGAGGCTTAAACACTTAAAAATAAGTTGGGTCATTACAGCAGGCTTACTAACGGCCAATGCCTGCTTTAGTGATATTCCGTTATACAACGAAGACGGGAGTCTGCGAAAAATACCCGCTGCATCTTATGCCTCTACACAAGCAAATTCAAAAAGATTCCTCAATCCGGTCATAGGCCAACCTGCCTGGGACTATTGGGGGTTAACCGAATCGGAGTGGCGTCGCTACGAAGAGCTAAAAAAATCCAGTCCCTGGGCGCAATGGGAAAACACGGCCACACCGCTCGCCATTCTCGCGCATTACGCTGATCCCGATACACGCCAGCGCTACGCACGAATTGAGGCTGAACTCGACCAATGGCGATTTAATCAAACGATGGAATATCAGCGCGTATACAACCGAGAACGCGAAATTGTGAACGCCGCCTATCAAATGGCGTGGGAAAAACGGGCACCGCTGATCGGCAATATCGGCACTGCTGATCGAACGCTGTTTTTTGTACCCAAAGGCGTTTGCGAAGCACGCTGTATAGCCCTGATTAATCCTCTGTTAAGAACAGGATCACACCTGGACATTTATGTTGTAGGGGCGACTGAAGAATCTGAGGTGTTTGCCTGGGCTAAGTCTGCCGCTATACCACCTGAGCGCGTGCAAACAAAACATATAACGCTGAACTTTGAAACCGGAATACTCAAAGACCTGAATCCCTTACCTGTAGGCCTTATCGATCTACCGATTGCCTACTGGCACCGGGAAGGCCGATATGAAAAAGTGATTTTCTAATGAAAGTTTTATTGTGTTTGGCATCGGTTATTTGCGCATTAGAGTCTCAAAATGTTATGGGAAATAACGCTGCCGCCGTACCTATTTCATACGCACAGATGCCTAATGCCTACATCCAAATATCACAGCAATACGGCATCCCTTCAGAAGTATTTTTTAGCGTGATGATGCAGGAGAGCAGCAGTAAAATTAACATTAAGAGCCGCAATATTTGGGTGCCTTGGCCATGGACACTGAATGTCGAGTTAAAGCCCTATTATTTCTCGAATAAACAAGAAGCCAAAACGGCCTTACGGCAATTCTTGGCCACGGACAATAAACGTATTGCGGTTGGGATTGGGCAAATCTACCTTCCATCGCACGGCCATTTATTTAGTGATCCCACCGTACTACTTGAGCCAGAAATTAATTTGCATTACGCCGCAAAATTACTCGCCGACAATTTCCAATGGACGATTGATCGAGGGAATCCTAATTGGTGGACAGCCGTGGGCCGCTACCACACACCATCGCGCCCAGATTTAGCGATTCCGTACAGTGAGAATGTTTATGCACGATGCAAACGGATCTCACCGCATTGTGATCGTTTTGGAACTGTTAGCAAGGGTATTCACTAATGCGTAGCCAATGGATTTTTTTAATCAGCTGTATCGCAATTAGTGCTCAGATTGCGGCGGCTGATCCGATCGTTATTGCCGACCACGGGGGCACACCGACAGGTGTGCCCACTTACGAAACCGTTCGGCAGGAATATCTAAATTCAGCGCCCGCTGTTCCACAAGAGCAAGCCTTTAATCCTTACCCGATCCTGTCAGAAATAAAACCTGGCAAATTGGCGCGCCCACTGAGGGCCAAAGCGCCTATCGATACACCCATATTTTTCATTGGCCCCGATGATTTTTCCGTGAAGTGGGCACAGCAGAATAAGCAATACCTGCTCAATATCAGTGCGGCGGGTTATGCAACAAATCTTATCAGTGAACAGCAATTTATTGACCTTCAAAATCAGATAAAACCACTCCCGCTGGCCCCCATGCCGCTTGACCAAGTCGCGGAATTATTTGGTATTCCTGTATATCCCGTCCTGCTATTTAAAGAGATTCGACAATGAAAAAAATCATTCTGTGTTGCGTAGCACTTAGCTGCAGTCAATTCGTTCTGGCCGGAGATGGCACGACAGAATTGGAGCGCAAAAATCTAATTGTCATCGCCAAGCAACTTAACCAGCTCCATGAGCTAGCCAACGAGGCAGAGGCGGCATCTGATAAAGATGCGCGTGTGAAGTTTAATTATCAGATGTTGCATAAAGACATTACCGCCATGAGCCAAGCGATCCAAAACCATATTAACAAGCCATCGAGGACACCCAGGGCCGTACCGGAACTTAACCAGAGCTACAGCAATTAAGTTTTAACCCCAAAAAACTTTATTAAAAGATATGCAGCACACATACCCATGAATGGCTCAACCAACGATCAATTTATCCAGCTATTTGGACAACCCTCGCGCTTGTATTTTTTTCTATTGGCAACGCTGGTTTGTTTTCTGGG
>DAOQGS010000439.1:0-3520 GCA_035338675.1 Cellvibrionaceae bacterium | reverse complement strand
GAGCTGCCTCACCGGGGCGGAAATCGCCGCCCTGGCCCCGGACGCCACCTACTGGAATTTCATCGTCGACGACCTACGCCTCGCCGAAGGCATCGCCCGCTGCGCCCGGGATTTCCCCGATCTGCCCCGGGTCTATGGCCTGGACGACCGCATCGGCGACCTGCCCCCGCAACACCCCTACGCCACCCGCTTCAGCGGCGCCCAGCTCGATCGGCGCCTGCGCGAAGCTCTCGCCCTCTGCCAGCGGCTGGTAGTCTCGACCCCGCCCCTGGCGGAACTCTACGGCCCCCTGGTGGAATCCGTGCGCGTCGTCCCCAATCGTCTGGAACGCGCCCTGTGGCAAGGTGTGGCGCCCCCAACCCGGGAAGCGGCACCGCCCCGGCGCCTGCGGGTCGGCTGGGCCGGCGCCCAGCAACACGCCGCCGACCTGGCCCTGCTGCGCCCCGTCATCGCCGCCACCGCCGACACCTTCGACTGGATCCTCTTCGGCATGGCCCCCGCCGGCTGCGAAGCCTGGGTGCGGGAAATCCACCCCGCCGTCCCCTTCCCCGACTACCCCGCCCGCCTCGCCGCCCTGGACCTGGACATCGCCCTCGCCCCCCTGGAGATCAACCTCTTCAACGAAGCCAAGAGCAACCTCCGCCTGCTCGATTACGGCTGGCTCGGCTGGCCGGTCATCTGCACCGACATCCTGCCCTACCGGGAAAACGCCCCGCCGGTGATCCGGGTGGCCAACACCCCGGAAGCCTGGACCACGGCCCTCCACGCCCTGGCCACCGACCCGGATACCCGCCACCGCCTGGGTCAGGAACTTGCCGCCTGGGTGCGGCGGCATTACGTGCTGGAGGACCACCTGGAGGAATGGCGGGAGGCGCTGGTTCCGGGTTGGGGAGGGTGAGTGCTTTTCGGCCTTTGCTGTCCTTGGCGACGTCGTAGTTGAGTGGCTGGTCCTGAACTAAGTGCGGTCGCTGAAATCCTTGGCAGTCTAGAAGAGGAATTGCCCGCTATTTTTTCTGATGATGCATGCGGGAAGTGATTCGGGGTACTCCAAACAGGATCAGTCTTTCAGATGGGCGAGCGACAATATTAGCTTGTGCACGCTGGTGTAGGGTTCGTTGCCGTCGTGGGCTGTGGTGGCAGCAGCACGGTTTTCAGCTCGGGCAACAGCCTGTTCGAACCGGTCTTGGGTGGCCGCCCAGTAACCGCTACGGCCTTTGTCGTAATCCGGCAGATAGCGCTTCAGCCGTGCATAAACTTCGTCGCGGTGAATCGGGGCGTGGATATCTTCGAAATGCAGCAATAACCACAGTTCGAAACAGGGCGCGGAGGCGATGGCTTGGAACGCGACAACCTCACCGGAATCGTTTCTGAGCTTATCTCGTAGGGAATCGGCTTTTGCGAGTGCCTGGTGATAGGTGGTGTGATCGTCGCGGTCGAAAACTGCGTAAACGTGATCAAAAGCTTTGGGCCGGATGCCTTTGCTGCGGTCGCCATCCCTAAACAACAATTCAGCGTAGTTAACCACTTGTAGTGGTTGTGTCCCGAGCGCGCTCGGCCACACTTGCACGTTAGCCGTTGCCAGTCGATATTCTTGGCAAATCTCTCCGAAGTAGTTTGGTTCTGTTTTTTCTCCCTCGCACACTATGAGCATGCGTTTATACGGCGCCCGCTGCGCAGCGCGACGCTTGAGGTCACGCGCCTGTTGGCGGTGCTTTGGTTGATTCTCTCGTCCCATGCAGTTCTCCTGTAGCTCTGGCTCAAGCCTTAAGGGGGCTGGCTGGCTCTGAATCAGGAGTGCTTGGCTCGGGCAGCGCGTGCCTCAGGATGTCCGGTAATGCGCTAAAGAAGGGCACAGCTCCGTATCTGCCCGTTAGATAGCCGTTTTCCCAAGCTTCGCGCTTGCGAGGACTGAAATCGGTGAGCGGATAGACCCTTGTGGCTTGTTCTCTGTCCTTCTCGGTGAACCATATCTGGTCGCGTCGGAATAAGGTGTGGTCCAACAGTGAAGTGTCGTGAGTACTGAAAACGAGTTGCGCACCGGCCTTGTTAATAGAAGGATCATGGAACATCGAGATGAGACGCCTCACCAGAAGGGGGTGAAGGCTGCTATCGAGTTCATCGACCACCAAGGTGCGGCCACGCTTTAACACGTCGATAACCGGGGCAGCCATTCCGTAGAGGCGCTGCGTGCCATCAGATTCTTCGTGCAACTCGAACTTGGCACTCCCATTGGTGGTGGTGTGCTGAAAAATAGGAAAGAGGAGTTCGCGCTCTTCAGGGCTGCTTGGTGCCATGCCACCTGCGTGGAGGAAAATTTGTTGGCGGAGTCCCTTGCGCGCAACAGCTTGTACATCTGCGATGCTGATATCTGCGGCCGCGAGAAAATCGCGAATAGCAGCGCGCCCCTCCTCGGTGGTCAGCAAGGTGGTTGTAAATTCAGGATCAAAAGCGGAGCCTGCCGGCAGGTACGCAATGTCGTCAACAATCGCTCGGAATACCGGACTAAGCAACTCACTGTTGAGCTGAGCAGCTGTTGACAAGAAGAGCGCGTTAGGACGCGTGCTGTCTTGCCAGAGCTTGCGCGAACCGGTGAGGTAAGCGCTGAACTCGTATTCGTAGGTTTCGCCATCGTCCATCAATCGACGGCTGTACCACTTAGTCGGCTTAGAGGTGCGATATACGACGAGGGACTCGCTCACGAACCTCTGCGACGTCATCTCGAAGGCATACTGGTGTCGCACCCCATCAATGAGGAAAGTCATCTCGAACGTCGTGGGCGCCTTGGCGAAGGCTTGATCCAGCTTAAAAGGCTGGACGTTGTAGGTCTGCCCCGGCTGAATGACAGCCGCCGACTCTGCCACTACAGCCCGCATGTAATTCAGCGCAAACAACAAAGTTGACTTGCCGCTGGCATTGGGACCGTACACCACGGCACTGCGTACAGCGCTCGGGAAGGCCTTCAGTCCCGTGGGCACCAGATGGGTGTCTTCCAACTCTTCATCAGTTGTCGAGGCGACGAGACTCAGCACCTGCTCATCGCGGATGGAGCGGTAATTCCCGACCCGAAACTCCAATAGCATAACGGCTCCTCAGTACTAATATTTCATTAATTATCGTACATTAGGTGCAAAATTTTAATAATTATTTGTACCGTACCGGTTTTTACGTTCTCTAGGCATCCCCGATCACCATCCTTTAAGGGCCGCAACCCGCTACTTGGCGGCCGTATAACCAAATGATGTCGAATGACCGCTCAGGCCGACGAGCCGCCCCCCTACCTCCCCCTCACCCACTCCAACGTCGGCGCCGCTAGTCCCGCCCAGTCACCCGGCCTTGGCTGGCGCAGCAGGCGCAGGCTCGGGTACCACGGGGTGTCGGCGCGATTTTGTAGCCAGCGCCATTCGCCTTCGCTGGACAAGAGGAGCAGGGTCGGTTTGCCCAGGGCGCCGGCCAGGTGGGCGATGGCGGTGTCGCAGGTGACCACGGCATCCAGCGCGGCACCGAGGCGCTGTGCCCGCTG
>DAOQGS010000438.1:0-3530 GCA_035338675.1 Cellvibrionaceae bacterium | reverse complement strand
GAAGGTCATTTTGCCATCTGGCGCGGGGGTTTTACACAATTCTACGAAGAGCCATTTAAATAGAACTGTTCACCAGGGTTTTGCAGATAATCAAAACATGACACCTCGGATGCGCCACGCCTACATCCTTGTAGGCATAAACCTAAAAACTGCTATGGAACCTCTGAAAAATTACCTTACTCGCCCTGGCGGCGTTGAATTTGGCAAAAAAATGCTCATTTACTGCGTGTAAACTCCGCTTTTTTTGCCAAATTCGCCTAGCCAGAGCTTCGCCGCCTACATTTTTCAGAGGTTCCCTATTTTTAACGATTTAAAATACCTGTCTTTATTCTGCAGGCCGGGCAGTCGCAAAGCAGGGATCAACCATTATGTCGCGGCTGTTATAAATTAGCGGCGAGTAAGCGATTTTTTATTTTCAGCCCGCAGCGATGTTCGAGACTCTCGGCAACTGTTTCGCTGTAGGCGTGGGCGTGAAAAATTATTTGGCAACACCTGCGCCCCAGCTGCTCAATGGTAATAATGGCCGTGCCTTTCGCGCGCAGGTTGGTGATCTCAATATCCTGCAAGGTTAAATGCAGTTCGGCCGCAATAGGAAAGACAAAATGTTCAAACTGCACTTGTATACCAGTAAGAGTAAAGCGCATTTCATCCAGCGCAGTGCCATTTAGAGGGGCGGGTTTGTGGGTGCGGATACTGGCGATAAAAAGTTGTTTAGCCGCCTCAATTAATAAAGTGCCGGGTAGATGCTCACCATCCGTACAGTCGGCGAATTCAACGCAGTGGTCATCCACGACTAATTGACTGCGAAAATACAGGGGGCCATTTTGTGTTGGGCGTGTGACTAATACATTTTTAGCATCTCGTTTATCCACCAGTGCCGCAGGGACTTTTTCGCTGAGCCGCTGTGTCATCACAATAGAGTGTCGATAATCTGCGGTTGCAAAAGCGGTTTGCAGCGCCTGCAATTGCTGCGCGCCTATGCCCTGGCCGATCACAATCTCGCTCGCCAGCCGGGCAATAATTTTATGTTGCTCCAGTGCTTCCGCGTAATTTAGCACTACATTGTGGTCGCAAAAGCGCTCAAACCGGTCGCCAACAACATAAAACACCAGGCCGCTGGGGGGCGTTGTAGGGGAGGGTGGTTCTTCCTCGAAGGTGGCAAGGTTGCTCAAGGGGGTTAGCGCTTTAGTCATCAATTCATATTGGTCCATGGTCAATCTCCTCGTTTAAACCTAAAAACCGCAGTTGAACTCGTAGCGAGGGTGCCTAAGGCGCCGAATATGTGTGTTTTTTGTCAAAATGTGGTGAAAGCAGTAGTCAACTCTACGGTAAGCCAAATTTTGATAAAAAACGTGCAGATTCAAGTCTTAGGCAGCCGCAGTAGAGTTCAACTGCGGCTTTTAGGTTAATCCCGTCTTTGCTGCACAGTAATGCTAAATCCCCGTGTGGAATGTAAATAAAGTAGCCCCTAAAGCGTGAACTATTCACCCTATGTGAGCCGGTATGAATTCCTCGGCTTTTAAAAGCTGGGCTTAAATTCCGCCTAAGCGGTCTTCTTCCGCGCTTGTTGCCTGCATCACACCTGGTACAATGCGCAGCTTTTTTAATTTCCAAGCAGAATTTCATGCCTAAATTGTTCCTTTCCCCCTTGTTTTTTAGTGTTTTGCTCTTCTCTGTCGGGGCTGTGGCCGATGGCCCATTGATTCCCGCTCCTCCTACCATTGCCGCCCCGGCTTATTTGCTTATGGACGCCACCAGTGGCAGCGTATTGTTGGAACAAAACGCCGATGTGCAGCGGCCACCGGCGAGCCTTACCAAAATGATGACCAGCTACATCGCGGTGGGGGATGTGGAAAAAGGTAAGCTCAAAGAGACCGACCTGGTACACGTCTCTGAAGATGCCTGGCGGCGGGGTGGGGCGGTGACGGAAGGCTCTACCATGTTTTTGGAGGTCAATTCCGACGTATCCGTAATTGACCTGTTGCGCGGGGTTATTATTCAGTCGGGTAACGATGCGTCCATTGCACTGGCTGAGCATATTGCAGGTTCAGAACCGGCCTTTGCCGACATCATGAACCAGCAGGCCAAACAGCTGGGCATGACCAATACCCATTTTGAGAATGCCACTGGCTTGCCCGGCGACAACCATAAAACCACCGCGCGGGATTTGGCCATTCTGGCGCGGGCAGTGATCAATGATCACCCGGCCCATTACCCTTTGTACGCCGAGCGCTGGTTCAACTACAAGGGCCACAATCAGCCCAATCGCAACCGCCTATTATTTCGCGATAGCACCGTGGATGGCTTAAAAACCGGCCACACCCAAGAGGCGGGGTATTGTTTGGTGGCTTCTGCCAAGCGCAATGATATGCGCTTGATCACCGTGGTTTTAGGCAGTGCCTCGGAAGAGACCCGCGCGGTGGAATCACAAAATCTTTTGGCCTACGGCTTTCGCTATTTTGAAGGCGCCAATATCTTCCACAAAACCCAGGAGCTGGCTGCCACCCGTGTATGGAAGGGCAAAGCTAATAAAATTTCCTTAGGGGTGGGCAAGGACGTAAGCGTCACTATTCAAAAAGGTGGTAAAGATCGTTTAACCGTGCAAACCACTGTCGCCAACCCAATTATTGCCCCTATAAGCCCAGGGCAAGAGCTGGGGCAAGTGGTGGTGAGTTTGGACGGTAAAGAAGTATTCAAAGGCCCATTGGTGGCCATGACCGGTATTGAGCAGGCGGGCTTTTTTGGCCGTTTGTGGGATTCTTTGATGATGTTATTCGCCGGGGTTTAGCATGAGCCAGCCGCCGCTTTTGGAGTTTCCCTGCAGCTATCCGATTAAGGTGATGGGCGCTGCGGGGGAGTATTTTACCGAGCAGGTATTGGCGGTATTTAGCCAACATGCCCCCGGTTTTGATCGCGAGCAGGTGCGCATTCAGCCCTCCGCCAAAGGCAATTTTGTCTCCATCCATGTAGTGATTGAAGCTCAGGGCGCCGAGCACATCGAGGTCATCTACCAGGCCCTTAAAACCCTGCCCGATTTAAAACTGGTGTTGTAATTGAGCCTAGTGGTAAAGCAGTTGGGCCTGTGTGCCTATACTCCGGTGTGGGAGGCCATGCGCGCTTTTACCGACCGGCGTGATTCAAGCACACCCGATGAAATGTGGTGTGTTGAACACACACCGGTGTTTACCCAGGGCCAGGCGGGCAAGCCTGAGCATCTGCTCAGCGCAGGTGATATTCCATTGGTGGCCAGCGACCGGGGCGGGCAAATTACCTACCATGGGCCTGGCCAGTTAGTGGTGTACCCGCTGTTGGATTTGCGCCGTCGCCATCTGGGTGTGCGGCAGATGGTGAGCCTGTTGGAGCAATCCTGCATTGACCTGCTCGCCCATTGGCAGATTCAGGCCCACGCTAAAGCCGATGCCCCCGGCGTATATGTGGGCGGCGGCAGCCTGCCTGAGCGCAAAATTGCCTCCTTGGGGTTGCGGGTGCGCAAGGGTTGTTGCTACCACGGCATCAGTATTAATGTGGCC
>DAOQGS010000437.1:0-3534 GCA_035338675.1 Cellvibrionaceae bacterium | reverse complement strand
CTTTTTGACGGTCTGAAATGATGTGTATTCATTGCTTCCGCACAGCTAGTAATAAGGTTTTTTGCAGGTTTAAATCGGCTTTATTCGAGCATCCTACATGCCCTGCAGCGGTAAATCCGGTGTGTTGGCGCCGGGGTTAAAGTTGGATTCGGGCATTAAATCCAGGGAAATGGCTTTGCGTTTATTTTGCAAAATCTCCGAGACTTCGCGAATAAGCCGGTGTTTGCGCTCATCGGTGACGGTGCTGGTCATCAATTTATTGATGGCATTGCGATAATACCCATAGGCGCTTAAGACATCGGAGCGGGCCAGGGCCTTGTGGCCTTGGCCTATGTGGCTGAGTACTTCCACCATCAAATGCGCCCAGCCCAATTCACGAATAAATTGGTCCATTTCCGTAATGTCGATGCGCCCGGCAATTTGTTGGTTGCGCACTATTCTGCCTGCCTCCTGTAAATAATGCTGCGCGCGGGCGATGGCGGCATCGCTCGGTTGCACGCGGTACAGCACCGAGGGCGCAGTCTGTTCCATATAGGCCGCCGAGAGGGACTGCGCGGTGCGCAAATTGCTCTCCAAATACACAATACTGGGGTCGAGGGCGGTAACTCGGTGAATTAAATCGATGATTTCATCGTTAATCGCTTTGGGGATAATCGGGCTTTCCACCAAGGGTTCAATAGCGGCGCCAACTTCCTCCAATTCGTTGATACGCCTGCGCAATTCCCATATTTTATGGGTGACCACGCGTTTGCGGGTGTGTTGGCGATTGACAAAACTGACCACCAATAAAGAGGCGATCATCAAAATACCGCAGATGACTACCACGCTTAAGATGCTCATGAAATACCAAACCCCCGCCTATAACACTGGCCGCCGCCCAATCGGGGCGCACGGTATGGTGTAAGTGTAGGCCGGATGTGGCAGGCCCGCTCAATGGGGCCGCTTAGCAGCTTGTTGAAATACTACCTTGCCAGTGCGTCGCCGCCTACGTATTTCAACAAGCTGTTAGGGTGCGTCAATCGAAATACAAATCCCGCGGCACGCTGATATTGCGCGGAAATTGCGGTTTTTCACCGCGGCCTTTGCGGTAATTGCGCAGGCTAAATACATAGGCCAATACCTGTGCCACCGCCACATAAAGCCCGGTGGGAATTTCCGCGTCGATTTGTGTGGTGTGGAAAATTGACCGGGCCAGGGCTGGGGATTCCACTGATTCAATACCGGACGCCTTGGCGATCTCGCGAATTTTCAGGGCGATTTGGTCTGTGCCCTTGGCCAATAAAATGGGCGCACCGGGTTTATTCGGGTCGTATTGCAGGGCCACCGCATAGTGGGTGGGGTTGGTGATGACGATATCGGCTTTGGGCACATTAGACATCATGCGGCGCTGGGCCATTTCCCGCTGTAATTGGCGGATGCGGCCTTTAACCTCCGGCCTGCCTTCGGAATCTTTCATTTCATCCTTAACTTCCTGCAGGGTCATTTTTAATTTTTTGGTGTATTCCCAAATTTGAATGGGAATATCAATGCCTGCAATGACCAAGGTTGACGAGGCGATAATAATACTGGCCCAAAAACACAGCGAGAGCATATGTTCCATAGCCTGGGCGCTGGGTTCATGACTGAGGCCTGCGATGGCATTTAACATGCCGTGAATAACAGCGTAGGAAAAAATAATAATTAAACCTACTTTGGCCAAAGCCTTGCCTAGTTCAATTAAGGATTTAGTGGAAAACATGCGCTTAAGCCCTGCCATAGGGTCTAAGCGGTTTAATTTGGGTAGGGCGCTATTGGGAGTAAATAACCAGCCGCCGAGCGCTATAGGAGCCACCAAGGCGGCCAGGAGCGTAAGGCCTGCAAAGGCCACTAAATCCCACAGGGCATCAAATAACGAAGTGGCAAAATAACCCGCCATAATATTCGGGTCGAAGATGGCTTCGCGGCTGATGGAAAAATTGCGCTGAAACACCACCAGCATGGTGCGCACTATATGGCCGCCGAAAACCCACAGGGCTACCAATGAAACTAATAATACTAAAGCGGTGGTGAGTTCCCGCGAGCGGGGAATTTGGCCTTCTTCACGGGCTTTTTCCTGCCGTCTCGGCGTTGCGTCTTCCGTTTTATCTTCACTGCTGTGATCGTCTGCCACGGCGTCTGCTCACGGGTTGTTGAAGGTTTAGGGTTTAGCGGTCAGTGCAATGGTTTCTAAGTGGGCAAAGCCCTGGTCGATAATCTCGCCAAAATCCGCTAAAAATGTATTTAAACCATAGCCAATCATCAAAAGGCCGCACAGCACGGTAAAGGGAAACCCCACTGCAAAAATATTCAGTTGCGGCGCTGAACGGCTCATAACCCCAAAGGCGATATTTATCACCATTAAAAATGCAAATACCGGCAGCGACATCACCAGGGCCCGTTCAAATAACCAACTGCTCAGTAGCGCAATCTTAATAAAATGTTCCCGCGATAAATCAATCGCGCCGGGTGGAAAGGCTTGATAACTGCGCAGTAAACCTTCGATTAATAAAATATGTCCGTTCATGCCGATAAAACATAGCGTGACCAGCAGCAGATAAAATTGTGATAGGGAAGTTACCGAAATGCCGGTGGTGGGGTCGTTCATAGCGGAAAACCCCATGCCTAATTTGAGCGCCATAAATTGGCCGGCCAAAACAAATACCTGAAATACCAGCATAAAAATAAACCCCATCATCATGCCCAATAATAATTCTTCGGCGAGCATTAATAGCGTGGGCAGCGAGAGCAGGTCTAATGGCGGCAGGGCGGGCAGCAGCGGTGCGCTGATTAGCGCCAGCCAAAATGCCAATACCATACGGGTGCGCGCAGGCACTAGCCGGGTACCAATCACCGGCATTAACATTAATAAACCGCTAAAGCGGGTTAAGGGCAGAAAAAGTTGCCCCAGCCATTGGGCAATTTGTTGGTCGGTTAAAACAATCGGCAGCATATTCAGCCGATAACATGGGGAATATCCAGCATCAGCTGGGAGAACAACTCCATCAGTTTATTAATCATCCAAGCGCCTGTGGCCATGATGGTCAAAAGTGTCACGATTAAGCGCGGCAGAAAACTTAACGTCTGTTCGTTAATTTGGGTGGCCGCTTGGAAAATGCTCACCACTAAACCCACCGCTAAACTAGGGCCGACAATAACTAGCACCATGGTGATGGTAAGCCAAAATGCTTGCGCAAATAAATCGAGGGCTACTTCAGGTGTCATGGGGCTTCCTAGGTTAAATGCCGAAACTTGCCGCGAGGGTGCCAATAATTAACGCCCAGCCGTCCACCAATACAAACAACATAATTTTAAACGGCAGGGAAATAATCAGCGGCGATAGCATCATCATACCCATGGCCATCAACACGCTGGCCACTACTATGTCGATCACTAAAAACGGGATAAAAATAATAAAGCCAATTTGAAAAGCTGTTTTAAGCTCTGAGGTGATAAACGCCGGAACTAATAATAAAAACGGTACCTCTTCTGGGGATTGCACCGGCTGGGTGTGGGAGA